>NZ_JBFAYB010000075.1:0-45666 GCF_040681075.1 Streptomyces sp. NPDC051907
CGTTCGTCCTCACCCTGACCGCGCGCCGGGCCGCCGGGGAAGACCCGTAGGGCCAGTCCACCCTGATAGGCGACAGCCCCGCCGGAACCGTCCGGACGCGGACAGCTGGCCGCCGCCCGAGTCCGTGCCCGGCAGATCGCCGGGCACCTGGAGCGGGGCGGGCCGCCCCGCCGTGTCCGTGCCTGTGGCCGCGGGCCACTCCACCGACGCGCCGATGGCGAGGGTGGGATGGTCGTCCGGCGGGGCGGACACGGCCGACAGGTCGTGCCCGCAGGCGCCGCAGAAGAGGTCACCCGCGTCCAGCGGCTCCGCGCAGCTGGGGCAGCTCGACCCGGCGGCCAGCTGGTGCATTCGCGACATCACTCACACCCACGTCCGGGGGCGGAAGCGGTTGGCCCGCTCCACCAGGTCTATCCGCTCCTCGCCGCGCTGGGCGAGCCGGGCGAGCACCCGGTACGAGCGTTCCAGCCCGAAGCGCAGGCCGCGCTCGTCCAGTTCGCTGCCGAGCAGCACGGTCTGTGCGCCTTGCTCGTTCGGTGCGGTCGGAACGGACGGCTGGGCTCCGGGACTACCGGAGAGTACCCAGTCCAGGGCCGTGCCGAGTACTTCCGCCGACAACTGTTCCCGGCGCACCGCGTCGAGCCCGAACTCCTTCAACGCCTCCACCTGCGCCGCTGCCGCCGACAGGTCCTCCAGCAGCGCGTCGTGCGCGGCGCGTCGCCGCAGCCGCGCCCGGACCGCCGCGACCCGCGCCGCCGTGTAGTGGATGGACGCCTCCGGCACCGACTCCAGGGTCCGTACGGCCCCGGGCCGGTCGCCGGACGCGATCTGCACCCGGGCCAGTCCGAACGCCGCGCTGACGAAGCTCGGGTCCGTCGTCCACACCAGGCGGTAGTACTCCGCCGCGTTGTCCAGCTGGCCGAGCACCTCGGCGCAGACGCCCAGCGCCAGCTTCGGCGCGGGCTCCCCGGGGAACGCGTCGTAGATCGCGTCGAACGAGAGCGCCGCCGCCTCGTTGTCGCCGGTCACCAGGGAGGTCAGACCGCGGTACCAGACGACCCGCCAGTCGTCGGGCTGCTGGCTCTCCAAGGACGCAAGCGCCTTCGACGCGGCGCCCAGGTCGCCCATCTCCAGCCGGGCCCGCAGTTCGCGCAGCCGCGTCTCGGACGAGCTCGCCGGCGCGGAGTGCAGCGCGGCGATCAGCTCGGCGGGCGCGGCGGCCATCAGCCCGGCCAGGAACCCGGCGTTCGGATCGTTCGGGTCGACGCGCGGGACGGGCAGTGCGAGCGAGGTCGTCCGGGTGTCGAACACGGCGAGCTGCGGCGCGAGGGCGAGCTGCGGAGCGGGCGCGCCCAGCGGCTCGCCGCGGGGCGCGGGGATCGCCGCGGGAGCGTACGACGGCGCGGCGGGCAGCGCGGCCGCGGAGGACCGGCCGTGTCTCGCTCCGGCCGCCGTCTGCGTCCGCCCGCCCAGCTGCGAGACGTCGCCCGCCAGCTCGGCGAACAACTCCGTGTCCGTGACCCGCAGCTCGGGACCGAACAGCGTCGACAGCGACGGGCGCGGGCGGCCCGTCTGGATCGCGACGACCTCCCTGAGCACCCCCGTCAGCTGCTCCGCCATCTCCTGCGCCGAGGCGAACCGCCGCGCCGGATCGGGGTCCGTCGCGCGCACCAGAAGCCGGTAGAACGACTCGTACGTCCTAAAGACGTCGATGTTGTCAGGGTCGGGCAGGGAGTCGGCGAAGACGTTCGTATAGCCCTGGAAGTCGAACGTCAGCACCGCCAGCGTCCGCGCGACGGTGTAGAGGTCGGAGGCGACCGACGGGCCCGTCTCGGCGACCTCGGGGGCCTGGTAGCCGACCGTGCCGTAGATCGCGGACTCGTCGTCGTCCATCCTGCGGACCGCGCCCATGTCGATGAGCTTGAGCTGGTCCTGCTGCTGGATGGCGTTGTCGACCTTGAAGTCGCAGTACAGCAGGTTCCTGCTGTGCAGATGGCCGAGCGCCTCCAGCGCCTCGATGCCGTACGCGCACGCCTGCTCCACCGGGAGCGGGTCGCGCTTGCCCGCCGGGGTGCGCCGCTCGTTGGCGATCTCCTTCAGCGACTTGCCGCCGACGTACTCCATGACTATGTAGCCGTCGAGGGAGCCCGTGCGCTGGTCGAGATGCTCGACGAAGTTGTAGATCCGGACGATGTTGGAGTGCTCGATCTCGGCGAGGAATCGGCGCTCGGAGATCGCCGCCGCCATGGCGTCCTGGTCGCCGGTGTCCAGCAGTCCCTTGAGCACCACCCAGCGGTCGGACACCGCGCGGTCGACGGCCAGATAGACCCAGCCGAGGCCGCCGTGGGCCAGACAGCCCGCGACCTCGTACTGGCCGTGCACGATGTCGCCCGCGTCCAGCTTCGGCACGAAGGAGTACGGGTGTCCGCACTTGGTGCAGAACCCCTCCGTGCGGCCCGGCCGCTCGCCGCGCGAACGGCCCACCGGCGCACCGCAGTCGGAGCGCGAGCAGAACCTCTTGCGCTCGGGGACCTCGGGGTTCTGCATCACCGCCGCGTTCGGGTCCGGGCGCGGCACGTCGGGCACCGTGACCAGGCCCGCGCCCAGGCGGTTGCGCCCGGAGGAGCTCGTGGACGGGCCGGAGCTGCGCACCGAGACCGAGCGGGAGGAGGTGCTGCTCCCGCTCAGCGAGCGCGACAGCCGCCCGGAGACCGACCGGCGCGAGGTCGACGAACGGGACGAGGCCCGCGACGAGGCGCGCGAACTGCTGCGCCCGGAGGCGGATCCGCGCCCGCCGCCGCCTGTGATGCCGGTCGGCGGCGACGAGACCATGCCGTTCGCCGAGACGACCGGGGCGAGCCCGCAGTGGTCGCAGTACAGCTCGCCGCCGCCCATGTCCTCGTACGAGCCCTCGCACCCGGACCGCTGGCAGTTGTTCTTCTCGCTCACGGACGCCCCCCGCCCTCGTCGGGCCCGTACGGCCCTGCTTGCCTCGGCACCAGCAGCTCCGCCGCGGCGTGCTGATAGCGCAGCACCGCCTGCTCGGCCACCCGCAGATCGCACGGAGCGCTCCACAGCATCCGGCGGGCCGCGTCGTACCTCTCCATCAGCATCGGGTCCTCGGCCATGCCGTGCCGGGCGACCTTCGCCTTGTACGCGTCGAGACGGCCGCGCAGCTCCGCGCGGACCGCCAGCGGCGCGGTGACGGCCGTCAACGACTCACGGGCCCTCAGCAGCTCGTCCTCGGCCTCCCGCTCCAGGGACTCCAGCAGCGGCGAGAGTCGGTGCCACTGGGAGTGCCTGCGGTACTCGGCGGCCGTCGCCAGCCGCTCCTGCAGCACGGTCGGCGGACCGCTGACCGCCGGGACCTCGGAGGCCGCGATCTTCGCCAGCACCTCGCCGCGCGCGGAGCGCGCCTCGGTCAGCGTCCGGTCGGCGCGCGAGAGCACGTCCCGCAGCCGCATCAGCCGCTCCTCCGAGTCCTGCCGGACCCGCAGCACCGCCTCGATCTCCCGGCGGATGTCCTCCAGAGCGCGCGCCGCCCGGTCGTACCGGTCGGTGTCGGGACGGCCGCCGCCGGGCGCCGAACTGCCCGGCGCGGGACGCCAGAAGGCGAGCGGATCGGAGATCACCTGGACGCGGAGCGTCGCCAGCTCGTGCGTGATCGACTCCAGCTCGTCGCCGGCCGGGTGCTCCCCGGGCCGCACGCCCACCGAGTGGGCGAGCGAGCGGGTGCGCTGGAGCTCGGCGGACAGAAGGTCTATCCGGGCGGGCAGTGCGGACCACACCGCGTCGGCCGTCACCACCATGTCCAGGGAGCTCGCGTACAGCTCGTTCATCCGCGCCACCAGCTCCTCCAGCGAGAACCGCTCGGAGAGTCTGGCGGGCCCGGCGATCGAAGGCGCGGAGTGCGCGGAGGAGTTCGCGACCGTGACGCTGCGGCCGCGCAGCCGCTCGGTCAGCTCCACCAGGTCCTCACGGCTCGCCCAGCGCCGCCTGGCGCGCAGCTCCTGGGCGTCGTGCAGAGCGCCGGCGTACGCGTCGAAGTACCCCCACAGCAGCGTGATCGCCTGCTCGGCGGAGGCCCAGCGGTCCTTGGTGACCCCGCTCAGCTCGGCCCCTTCGAGGAGCCTGCGGCCCGCGTGGTCCTGGAGGGCGAGGAGAGAGGTCTCGATCGCCTCGTGCTCGGCGCCGAGCCGCGCCAGCGCGCGGTCGACCTCGTCCCGGTCCATCACCGGCCCTGGCGGTCCCCCCGCAAAGGGGGAGGGTCCAGCGACGCCCATCGAGCACCTCTCCGCTTTCGTCTGTCTTCGCATGACTGGTCTCCGCGCGCTCAGCCGGCCCGGTACTTGGGAGCCGGCGGGCCGGTTATCCCCTCCAGGTCGTCGGCCAGCCATTTGTCGTACGCCTTCTTCCAGGGGCCGTCGCGGTACTCCTCGAGCACCTGGTTCACCCGGCCGACCACGTCGTCGTTGCCGAGCTTGGTCGCCACGCCGTAGTACTCCGTGGTGAAGGGCTTGTCGCCCTTGAGCTCCACCGACGGGTCCTGGGCGGCCTGGCCGGCCGCCAGGGCGTTGTCCGTGACCACCGCGTCGACCAGGCCCAGTTGGAGGCGGACCAGGCAGTCGAGCTGGTTGGGCACGGTGAGCAGGTCCTCGTCTCCCGGCTGCCCGTCGTGCTCGTCCTTGAACGTGGCGCCGAAGCTCTCCTTCTCCAGCTCCTCGTACGCCGTCGAGCCCTCCGCCGAGCAGACCCTCTTCCCCGCCAGCGACTTGTCGTACCCGGTGATCTTCGAGCTCTTGGGCGCGAGCACCTGCTGCCCGGCCTGGAAGTACGCGGTGGAGAACGCGACCTGCTTGATACGCGCGCAGTTGATCGTCATCGTGCGCACCACGACGTCCACCGTGCCGTTCTCCAGGGCGGGGATACGCTGGTTGGTGGGGATGGCGCGGAAGGTGATCGCGTCCGGGCTGCCGACGATGTTCTCGGCGATGGCGCGGGCCAGATCGATGTCGAAGCCTTCGAGGCCGCTGTTGGCCCCCTTCGCCGGATTGCGGTAGCCCCAGCGGTAGCTGTTCTGGTCGACGCCGACGATCAGCCGGCCGCGCTTCTTGATCGCGTCGATGTTCGGCCCGCCGTCGGTGGACGCCGGCAGAGAGCGCTCCGGCTCCTTGCACTCATCCGCCTTGGCCGGCGCGGCCGACGCGGCGAGGTCCTCGCCTGTGGGCCCGGTCAGGGCCTCCGCGCCGCCGTGGGACAGCGGCAGCAGGGTGACGGCGGCGGTCAGCGCGCAGGCGGCGGCCATCCCCGCGACGCCGCCCCAGCCGCGCAGCCGGGTGCTCGCGCCTGGCATCGCTTCCCCTCTCACCGGTACTCCGAAAGCCTGCGGTTGATGCCGAGGACGGCGCCCGCCGCGCCCAGCACGGCCAGCACGGCCGCGCCGACCGGCAGCCCGGCCAGCGCGCCGCGCCCGTCCTCGGCGGCGGAGGTGAACTCGCGCTGCTCGTGCGCCAGCGCCTTCTCGAGCGCCTGGTCCACCCGGTCGAAGGACTGGCCGGTGGAGTCCTCGGCGCCGATGACCTTCTCCAGCGCGCCCTCGTAGTCGCCGGACTTGTCGGTTTTGCTGGCGCTGTCGTGCCGGACCTTCCACTCCTTCACGCCCTCGACGGCTGCCTCGACCGGAGCGCTGCCCGCGTCGTCGTCGGCGGCGAGCCGGCCGGCCTCGGCCAGCGCGGTGCGGAGCTCGCCCATGCCCGCGGCGTACTGCGACTCGTACTTGTCGCTCTTGCCGTCGTCGGTCAGGACCGCGCCGCGGGCCACGAGCGTGAGGTTCTCGTTGGCGCGCGCCTTGAGGGAGTTGATCCGCGCGTCGCTGAGGACCTTCAGGGACCGCTGGCCGTTCTCCTTGGCGTCGTGCAGCTGGGCGCGGGCGACCGTGTGCCCCACCGCCAGCCAGAGCAGCACCACGGTGGCCGCGGCGGTCGCGGCGAGCAGGCCGTGGTTGAACACGCGGTTCGTCCGCTGGTAGTTGCGCCGCTGCGCCCAGGCCAGGGCGCCCAGCGCCACGATCCCGGTCGCGAGCGAGAAGAACGGCCACAGGGAGGCGTCGTCGTGGTCCTGGTCGAGCCGGGCCGTCTCCGCCTCGTACAGCTTCTGGGCGGCCGGCAGCAGCTCCTTGGTCATCTGCTCGTTGGCGAAGCGGAGATAGGCCCCGCCGAGCGGTCTGCCGAGGCGGTTGTTGGCGCGGGCGGTCTCGATCAGGCCCGTGTAGCGCGGGAGCTGTTCGTTCAGAGCGGCTATCTGGCGGCCGGACTCGCTCGAGCTGTCGGTGTTCGTCGCGGCCTTGATCAGCAGCTGGGAGGCGAGCGCGATGTCCTTCTGGTACCGCTGGTGGACGTCCCGGGGCTCCTCGGCGCCGGCCAGGAACCCGCTGGAGGCCGCCGTGTCCGCGTCGGCCAGCGAGCGGTAGATGGACGCGGCGTCCGCGCTGAGCGGCTGACTGCGGCTCACCACGTCGTCCGCCGCGGACGCCCGGTCGGAGATCTCGAAGGCGGTCACCGCGCCGAACGCCACGACCAGCGCGGCCAGCACGGCCCCGATGATCTGCAGCCGCCCCGGCTCGGTCGTCGCCGCCGTGCGCAGCCGCTCCTTGCCCTCGGCCCAGGCCCCTCGGCTCGCGGGCGGCGGCGGGGCCGCGGGCGTCAGAGCCGGCGGGCGCTCGGTGTGCACAGTCGGCGGGTGTGTCACGTGACCTCCCCCTCGGTCGCTGACGGCGGCCCGCTGATCGGCGGGTCGGGGGACGGCCCCCGGCCTGAAGTATGGCCGCAGTGACCGAGGAGCACACCAGAATTGACTGGATCTTGTTCCTATCGCAGTGATCCAGTCGCACTGATCCGACGTAACGCGCCCCCGGTCGATCTCCCCACCATGAATACGTTCCCCGACCTTGATCGGTTCCCTTTTCCGCCGGATACGGCCGAGGTTGGGCTGCGGAGATGGGGCGCGTGCCGTCGCGCGGCGGTGCACGGTGCGTCGCCTGTGGCGTGTGCGTCGGATGGGACGCACGCGGCGCCTGGAGTGCCGAGCGCCGAGAGCCGAGTGCCCGTGCGGTCGGACCGAGGCCGAAGGCACGGGCGGGGTACGGGCGTTGCCCACCGGCGACGGGTGGGGCGCGCTCTCCTGCGCAAGGCGCCAAGCGTCATGCGTGGGACCCCATGCTCCAAGCGCCATGCTTCCTACGCGTCCGCCGTCTGGCCGCGCGGCCCGGCGTAGTGCGCCCGCAGCCGCGCCCTCGCCTCGGGCGTGGCCCCTGTGCGGTCGAGGCCCAGCAGCGCGGCCCCCAGCACCGGCTGCGCCGACACCACCTCGACGACCGCCTTGGGGGCCTTGGCCGCCAGCAGCTCGCCGATCCTCTCGTCCAGCTCCGGATGACGGGCCGAAAGCACGCTGCCGCCGAGCACGACCGGGACCTCCTCGTCGAGCAGCCCGAGCCGGCCCAGCGCGACCGTGGACATGGCCACGACCTCCTCGGCGAGCCGGTGCACCAGCGAGCGGGCGACCGGGTCGCCGCCCGCGCTCGTGGCGAAGAGCACCGGCGTCAGCTCGTGCTTGCGCGCCGACGCGACGCGGCCCAGGTGCAGCGCCTCGATCAGCGCGTACATCGAGTCGAGGCCGAAGTGCGCGGGCAGCGCGCGGGCCAGCTCCGTCGGCTCGCCCCTGCCGTCCTCGGCCCGCGCCCCGAACCACAGGGCCTCCTCCGCCAGCCCCGAGCCGCCGCCCCAGTCGCCGGAGATCCGGCCGATCGCGGGGAAGCGGGCGGTGCGGCCGTCGGGCAGCATGCCGACGCAGTTGATGCCCGCGCCGCACACCACCGCGACGCCCCGCGGCTCGGCGTCCTGCTGGAGCCCGGCCCGCAGGACCGCGAAGGCGTCGTTGCGCACCTCGGTGCTCAGGCCCCATGCGCGGGCCTCCAGAGCGGCCGTCAGCTCCCGCTCCTCCACCGGGAGGTCGGCGTTGGCCAGACAGGCCGAGACATGCTCGACGCGGCCGATGGGCGCGCCGCGCGCCGCGGCCTGGGAGAGCGCCTCGCCGACCGTCGCGGCCAGAGCGTCGACCGCCGCCCGGACGCCGGCCCTCGGCGGCTGGAAGCCGTCCCCCCGGGCCGACGCGAGCACCGATCCGTCGACGCCGACGAACGCCACGTCGGTCTTGCTGTTGCCCGCGTCGACGGCGAGCACCGCAGCTCTCACGCCCACGCCAGGTGCTCCCGGTTGTGCGCGACCAGCTTGTCCGTGAGCGCCTCGGCGTACGCGTACTGGCCGATCAGGGGATGCGACAGCAGCGCCTTGAACACCCGGTCCCGGCCGCCGCGCAGGGCGGCCTCCAGCGCCAGGTCCTCGTACGCCGTCACCTGCGCGATCAGCCCCGAGTACAGCGGGTCCAGCTCGGGCACGTTCAGCGGGACCGCGCCCGTGCCGTCGACGCGCGCCTGGACCTCGATCACCGCGTCGTCGGGGAGGAACGGCAGGGTCCCGTTGTTGTACGTGTTCACCGCCTGCACGGCCGAGCCGCCGCCGACGAGCAGCGCGGCCGCCAGGTCCACGGCCGCCTCCGAGTAGAAGGCCCCGCCGCGTTGGGCGAGGAGCTCCGGTTTCGCGTCGAGCGCTGGATCGCCGTACATCGTCAGCAGCTGCTTCTCCATCCGCGCGACCTCGGCGGCCCGCGAGGGCTTGGTCCTCAGCTCCGCTACGACCTGGTCGTGCGCGTAGAAGTAGCGCAGGTAGTACGAGGGGACGGCGCCGAGCCGGTCCAGCAGGGCGCGCGGCAGCCGCAGACGGTCGGCGATCGCGTCGCCGTGGTCGGCCAGCAGCTTCGGCAGCAGGTCGGCGCCGTCGGGCCCGCCGAGGCGGACGCCGGTCTCCCACGTCAGGTGGTTGAGGCCGACATGGTCCAAGTGGACGTCGGACGGGTCGGCTTCGAGGAGCCCGGCGAACGTGCGCTGGAGGCCGATGGCGACGTTGCACAGGCCGACGGCCCTGTGCCCGGCCTGGAGCAGCGCTCGGGTCACGATGCCCACCGGGTTGGTGAAGTCGATGATCCAGGCGTTCGGGCTGGCGCGCCGTACGCGCTCGGCGATGTCGAGGACGACGGGCACCGTGCGCAGGGCCTTGGCGAGGCCGCCCGCGCCGGTCGTCTCCTGGCCGACGCAGCCGCACTCCAGCGGCCAGGTCTCGTCCTGCTCGCGGGCCGCCTGTCCGCCCACGCGCAGCTGGAGCAGCACCGCGTCGGCGTCCGCGACGCCCGCGTCCAGGTCCGACGTGGTGACGATCCTCCCGTCGCAGCCCTGCTTGGCGAAGATCCGCCGGGCCAGTCCGCCGACCAGCTCGAGACGGTCGGCCGCGGGGTCGATCAGGACCAGTTCGGCGACGGGGAGGGTGTCGCGCAGCCGCGCGAATCCGTCGATCAGTTCGGGGGTGTAGGTGGAGCCGCCCCCCACTACAGCGAGCTTCATGACTAGCCCTTCACTCCGGTCGGTGTGACGCTCTCGATGAATGCCTTCTGTGCGAAGAACAAGACCACGATCACCGGCTCGCGAGGGCCGTCCGCGCGGGCCTTTGCGGGCGTCAGCGCGTGGTGTCGAAGACCTCGTCGCGGGTCGTGGCCAGAGCGCTCTCCAGCGCCCCGCGCAGGACCGGGTGGCGGCGCACGGCGCCGAGGACCAGGCGGGGCCGGGACGCGGCCAGCTCGGCGAGCTCCGCCTGCACGCGCTCGCGCAGCGGCTCGCCGCCGGCCGCGATCGCCTCGCCGGACAGGACGACCAGCTCGGGGTCGAGGACGGCGACCATGGAGGCGAGACCGGTGGCGAGGCCCGTCGCGTACGCGTCGAGGAGCCGGCCGTACGGCTCCGCTTCCGCGCCGCCCGCCGTCACCGCCTCGGCCGCACGGGCGACCAGCGCGGCGGCGACCTCGGTGTGCCGGCCGTGGCCGACGCCCCCCACGCCGAGCTCGCGGGCCAGCCGGGGCAGCGCCTGCGCGCCGGCCAGCTCCTGGAAGCCGCCGCTGTTCGCCCGGGTCACCTGGCGCACCAGCGGGGTTCCGGGGACCGGCAGGAAGCCGACCTCGCCCGCGCCGCCGGTGAAGCCGCGGTGCAGCCGGCCGCCGATGACGACGGCGGCGCCGAGGCCCTCCTCGTTCCACAGCAGGACGAAGTCGTCGTGGCCGTGGGCCGCGCCCAGGCGCTGCTCGGCTATGGCGGCGAGGTTGACGTCGTTCTCGTACTCCAGCGGCATCGGGAGCGCCGCGGCCAGCTCGTCCAGCAAGGTGGGGGAGTGCCAGCCGGGCAGGTGCGAGGCGTACCGCAGCCGCCCGGTCGAGGGGTCGAAAGCGCCGGGGGTGCCGACGACCGTCCGGTGCACGTCGGAGCGGGTCAGCCCGGCGGCCTTCACCGCGCCGTCGAGCGCCTCGGCGACCTGGCGCACGACGCTCTCGGCGCGCCGACCGGGCGTCGGCAGCTCGAACTCGCCGACGGTCGCGCCCGTGACGTCGGCCACGGCGGCGCGGATGCGCCGCGGGGTGACGTCGAGGCCGGCGACGAAGGCGGCCCGCGCGTTGACGGCGTACAGCTGGGCGTTGGGCCCGGGGCGTCCCTCGGTGGTGCCGGTGGCGACGACCAGCCCGGCGGCCTCCAGACGGGCGAGCAGCTGGGAGGCGGTGGGCTTGGACAGGCCGGTGAGCTTGCCGATCCGGGTGCGCGAGAGCGGCCCGTGGGCCAGCAGCAGATCGAGCGCGGCCCGGTCGTTCATCGCGCGCAGCACACGCGGTGTTCCGGGAGTGGTCCCGGGTGTCGTTCCGGCCACGGCGGATGCACCTGCCCTTCGGCTTGCTGCCTGCTTGAGGCCGCACTGCACTGTTAGGAAAGTTTCCTATTCAGTGGGAGGAAGGTAGGCCGCACCGCAGGCGGCCGTCAATGGCAAACGCCCCCTAGGCGACCAGAGCGGTACCTGAGGGGGCGCTGCACAAGGCACAAGGCGCAAGGACGGCTGTGCGAGACCTCTACTTCGACAAGGGGGTCGGCGCGGGGATCGGGGACGCGGCCAGGGACTGCGGCGAGGTGGGGCTGGCCAGCGCGGACGGGGCCGCCATGGACGCCGTCGGGTCGGGGGCAGGGGCCGCCTCCACCGGGGCGGGCAGCCCGCCGACGATACGGATGCCGGCCGCGTCGAACGCCTGCTTGATCCGCCAGCGCAGCTCCCGCTCCACCCCGAGGGCCTTGCCCGGCATCGTCTTCGCCGAGACCCGCACGGTCATGGAGTCCAGCAGCACCTCGTTCAGGCCCAGCACCTCGACCGGGCCCCACAGCTGCTCGTTCCACGGCTCGGTCTTCGCCAGCTCGTCCGCGACCTCCTGGATCACGCCGCGGACGTGGTCGAGGTCCTCCGAGGAGCGGACCGTGACGTCGACGTTGGCCGTCGCCCAGCCCTGGCTGAGGTTGCCTATCCGCTTGACCTCGCCGTTGCGCACGTACCAGATCTCGCCGTTGTCGCCGCGCAGCTTGGTGACGCGCAGTCCCACCTCGATCACCTCTCCGGAGGCGACGCCCGCGTCGACGGAGTCCCCGACGCCGTACTGGTCCTCGAGGATCATGAAGACGCCGGAGAGGAAGTCGGTGACCAGGTTGCGCGCGCCGAAGCCGAGCGCCACACCGGCCACACCGGCGGAGGCCAGCAGGGGCGCCAGATTGATCTGGAACGCCCCCAGGATCATCAGCCCGGCCGTGCCGAGGATCAGGAACGAGGCGACCGAGCGCAGCACGGAGCCGATGGCCTCCGAGCGCTGGCGCCGCCGCTCGACGTTGACCAGCAGGCCGCCCAGCGTGGTGCCCTCGACGGCCTGGGCGGAGCGGTTCATCCGCTCTATCAGCTTGGTGAGTGTGCGCCGCACCGCGATCCGCAGCAGGATCGCGATCACCAGGATGAGCAGGATGCGCAGCCCGGTGTTCAGCCAGGTGGACCAGTTCTGCTCCACCCAGCCTGCGGCGTCTCCGGCCTGCTTCGCGGCCTCGTCGAGCGAGACCGGCTCGTCGGATGACGGACCGGCAGCCAGTAGGGCAGACGACCAGAACGCGGTCACAGCGGGAACCTCCAGGCATTGCGTACGTCAGACGACCACCCTAACGGGGCATACGGAGTGCACCGTTGCCGTTTCCGAGGGAGAGACGAGGCTCACCTGGGGATGAAGCGGGCGAAGGCCATGTGGTGCAAAACACCTCGAGCCCGTTACCCGCACGTGGTGGCGCTCGGACCTGGCATGAGGAGAGACTGAGAGCAGATCGTCCCGGCGCGAGCCACGCGCCGCCGGCGTACAAGGAGGCATCCACCGTGCCGCACGTCCTGGTCCTCAACGCGTCGTACGAGCCCCTCGGCGTCGTACCGCTTCGCCGCGCGCTCGTCCTCGTCCTGGAGAACAAGGCTCTCTGCCTCGAGGAATCCGGCGCCTTCATGCACAGCGCGACCCGCGTCATCGCCGCACCCAGCGTCGTACGGCTGAAGCGGTTCGTGCGGGTCCCCTACCGGGGGCCCGTTCCTCTGACCCGCAAAGCGCTCTTCGCGCGCGACGGCGGGCGCTGTATGTACTGCGGTGGCGTCGCAACCAGCGTCGACCACGTCGTTCCGCGCAGCCGGGGCGGACAGCACGTCTGGGACAACGTCGTCGCCGCGTGCCGCCGCTGCAACCACGTCAAGGCGGACCGCCATCTGCGGGAGCTGGGCTGGCGGCTGCACCACCAGCCGGCCCCGCCGAGCGGACTCGCCTGGCGGATCATCGGCACGGGGCATAGGGACCCGCGCTGGCTGCCATATCTGCAGCCGTACGGCGCGGAGGATGCGATGGCCCGCATCGACGGCATTTCTGCCTGAGATGGGCCATTTTTTGTAGCCGGACAGCCCTCCGGCCACGGCGCGCGGGGCCTGCGAGCCCCACGCGCCGTCGTCATGCGCGCGCTGCGTGCGGGTGGCCTGCGGCGCGTGCGGTGTGGCGGGTGCGGGTGGCCTGTGGTGCCTGCCCGGATCGCGTGTGTGTGCCTACCGCGCTGTGTAGCGGCCTGTGTCGCGTGGCGTACGGGAGGTGCGCGCGGCCTGTGGCGGGTGACGTGCAGCGGTGTGCGCGGCTTGTGGTGCCTGCCTGCACCGCGAGTGTGCGCAGCTTGTGGTGCGTGCCCGGATCGCGTGCCTGTGTGCCTACCGCGCTGTGTACGGCCTGTGTCGCGTGGCGTACGGGAGGTGCGCGCGGCCTGTGGTGGGTGACGTGCAGCGGTGTGCGCGGCTTGTGGTGCCTGCCTGCACCGCGAGTGTGCGCAGCTTGTGGTTGCCTGTCCGGATCGCGTGCCTGTGCCTTCCGCGCTGTGCACAGCCTGTGCCGCGTGGCGTACGGGAGGTACGCGCGGCCTATGGCGCGTGCGGTGACGCGCTGTGCGCAGCCTGGGGCGTGTGGTGCGGCGGGTGTCGTGCCGCAGGTGCGCGCAGCTATGGCGCGTGCCGTGCCGCGGGTGCGCGCAGTCTGTTGCGCGTGGCGTGCAGCGGGTGCACGCAGCCTGTCGCGTGCCCGCACCGCAGGCCGTGTGCGCCCACCGCGCGCCCGCACCGCGTGCCGTCGTGCGCCTACCGCGCGTGTCTACTCCGCTACCGCGTACGCCTCGACCGACCAGAGCGAGTAGCCGTACTCCGTGGCCCGCGCGTCGCCCTGGACGCGCAGGAAGCGCGTGCCCTCGGCGTCCAGGCGGACCTCCTCGCGGCCGCCCCTGCCGTCGCGGACCGTCGCCGCCGTGCGCCAGACGAGCCCGTCCGCGGAGACCTGGACGCGGTACCTCGTCGCGTACGCGTCCTGCCAGTGCAGCACCACCCGGCCCACCCGGGCCTGGCTCGCCAGCTCCAGCTGCCACCACGCGCCGTCCTCGGCCGGCGACGACCAGCGGGTGCGCGGGTCGTCGTCCACGGCCGCGGCGGCCGGGAAGTCGGGGGTCTCGTCGCCCGAGGAGGAGGCCTTCGCCCCCGGCGACCGCGCCAGGTCGGGGCCCGCGGTGCGCGGGTAGGCGCGGACCGTCAGGGTCTGCTCCTGGCCGGCGAAGGAGAACGGCACCTGGTACTCGCCCGCGGGCGTGTCCGCCGGGACCGAGACCTCGACCGGCACGGTCGTCCGCTGCCCCCGGGGCACCGTCGCCTCCTTCGGCGCCGTCACCTTGATCCCCGCCGGGGCCTTCGCCGTCAGCGCCCCACGCACCTCGCCGGGGCGCTTCGCCGTCAGCCGCACGCCCGCTGGCTGCGGGCCGCCGCCGATCTCCGCGCTGGTCTCCTCGCGTACGAGGTCGAGCTTCGCCGCCGGGTCGTCCGCGAACCACGGCACCACCGAGCGCACCGCGACCGGCTCAGCGCCCGCCCGGGCGATCCGCACCGCCTCCACCCGCAGCCCCTTGGCGTCCGACTGGGTGAAGCCGCTCGGCGACAGCCGGCCGAGGTCGCGCCAGCCCTCGCCGGGGACCCGCACCTCCAGGCTGCCGCGCCCGCCGTCCGGGTCCGTCATGACGGTCACCGCCGACAGCGGCCGGGGCCGGGGCAGCCATACCGTGTCGTCGCCCGCCGTGTCCTGGACGCGGTCCGCGCCCGTCCACGCCGAGGACTCCTTCGCCGCCCGGTCCAGGAAGGGGTCGAGCACGCCCTTGCCGGACGTGACCCGGCTCCTCTTGAGCTCGGCCCGCAGCGGCTCCAGGTCCAGCGAGGCCCGCCAGGCCGCCGCGCCGTCGCCGCGCCCCTGCGCCGCGAGCATGTCGACGGTGAGCTCGCCCGCCCTGCCGTACCGCGCCAACTGCTCCAGCCACGGCCGTACTTCGTCGTCCAGCCCGCCGGCCCCGCCGTCTGCGGGCTGGCTCAGCCGCTGCGGGGCCTCCCGCATCACCGTGAACGCGGCGCGCAGCGAGGCCGCGGCCCGCTCGCGCGCCGCGGCGTCCGACGTCGTGCGCGAGCGCCAGAACTCCTTGAGCAGCGGCTGGAGATACCCCGACTCGTCGGGGCTGAGGATCGAGGAGGCGTGATTGCCCGCGAGGGCGGTCAGCGCCTCGCGCGTCTTGGGGTCGCCGCCCGACAGATCGGCTATAGCGGCCCGCCAGGACTCCTGCGGCCGGTACCCCTTGGGGTTCCAGGCGTAGTCCGCGGCCGTGAACAGCGGGATACGGGAGGCGGACGCCTGCTCCATGGCGTTGGCGAGCAGCGCCGCCGAGCCGGACGCCACCGCAGGCTCCCGGCCGGTGTAGGGGCCGAGGAAGATCCGGTCCTGGGCGTAGTCGTTGACCGGGTAGTTGTCCATGGTGACCAGCGGATGCCGGAACGTGTCCCGCGCGCCCGCCAGTTCGCGCCCGGTGATGGTGCGCGGCACCACTCCGACGCCCGTCCACGCCACCTGCACCCGGCCGTCCAGCTCGTCGGCCAGCGCGCGGCGGTAATCGGTGGGCCCGTCCTGGTAGAACTCCGTCGGCATCACCGTCAGCGCCGCCGCGCCCGGATACCGGTCCGCCAGATGCTGGGCCACCGCGCCCGCGAGGCGCGCGTGCGCCTTGGCCGCGGACTCGGGCCCCGAGCCGAACTCGTCCACGTCCCGGTCGCAGTGCCACTCGCTATAGCTGACGTCCTGGAACTGGAGCTGGAAGGCGCGCACGCCCAGCGCCCACATGGCGTCTATCTTGCGGGTCAGCGCCTTGACCTCGCCGTCGTCGGCCAGACACATCGACTGCGCGGGCGCGACCGCCCAGGCGAGCGTGACGTGGTTCTGCCGGGCGCGCCCGGCCAGCTCGCGGAACTCCGCGCGCTGGGCGGCCGGGTAGGGGTCGCGCCAGCGGGTCTGGCGGAAGGCGTCGTCGCCGGGGGCGTAGAGATAGCGGTTCTGCTTGGTGCGGCCCATGAAGTCGATCTGCGCCAGGCGCTGTTCACGGCTCCAGGGCTGGCCGTAGAAGCCCTCCGTCATACCGCGCACGGCGGTGCCGGGCCAGTCGCGTACGACGACTCCCGCGATCTGCCCGTCCGCGACGAGCTGGCGCAGCGTCTGCACGCCGTGGAAGAGGCCGTCGTCGCCGACGCTGTCGAGGGCGACCGTGTCGCGGCCCTCCACCTGGCCGACCGCGAGGCGGTAGCCGCCGGAGGGGAGGTCGCCGCGCTCGGGCGCCCGCAGGGCGCGCAGGGCGCTCTGCGCGCCGTCTCCTCCCAGGCGCACCACCGGGCCGCGGCCGGGCAGGGCGGTGTACACGGTCCGTACGCCGGACTCGGTCAGGAGCTCCTTGAGCCGCCGCACGGCGTGCGGATCGGCGTCCGGGTCCGCGACGAGGGTCGCCTCGGCGCCGAGCGGGACCGCCTTGCCGACGGCCCGGATCGCCTGCGGACGCGGCCAGACGGCGGGCAGCGCGCCCTCGCCCTCGGGGTCCTGGGCGGTGGACGACGGGGCTCCTGGGTCCTCCGGTGCGGCGGCCGCGCCCTGCGCGCCGCCGAGCAGGCTGCCGATCACCGCGACCGCGACCGCTGTAGCCGTACGCCTCCCGCGCCCGAGCCGCACGCTCGTCCCCCCTCGGTCCCCAGTCATTCCGGTTGGTTTCGAGCCCACCACTCGCACGGCGAAGGTGTCAATGCGCATGGCCGTTGTGCGCCTTTTGCCTGGTGTGATGGTTGATTTGCGGCAACTGCCCCGAGGGGGACGTAATGTGGGCTCGCATGCGAGCCGGAATGTGAGCCGGAACACGTTGACGCAGCGGACACGTCTGCCGTGGCGGCCGCTGGGTAGGGCTGGCTGTGTCCCGTTCCCGACCGGTTGGAGTGACTCCTCGTGGCCGCGTCCGCACACCTTCTGCTGTCCGCCCTGTCCAAACAGACCCTGGGCTCCGGCCCGCTCACCAGCGAGCCCCCGCTCGCCGACCTCGCACCCCTGACGAGCGAGCCCCCGCTCGCCGACATCGCGCCCCTCACCAGTGAGCCGACCGCGCACGGCACGGCCGGCGGCTCGGAGTCCCCAGGAGTCTGAATGGGCCTAGCCCGGCTCGCCGAACTGCACGGAGTAGCCCCTTCCTACGCACCGTCGCCGGGGGTCGCCGTCCCCGTGCCGCAGTCCACGGTCGTCGCGGTGCTCGCGGCGCTGGGGGTGGACGCGTCCACTCCGCAGGCCCTCGCCCAGGCGCTGGCGGCGGCGGAGTCCTCGCACCCGCTGCTCCCGCCGACGGTGGTGCTGTGGCACGAGCCCGAGCCGGCGGAGCCCCCGCTCGATGAGCTCCCGCTCAAGGACCCCCCGCTCCTCGAGCTGCCGCGCCCGCTCAAGGAGCTCCCGCCGGGCACCAGGGTCGAGGTGGCCGCGGAGACGGGCGAGCGGCTGGAGTGGACCGCCCCGGCGGCGCGGTGGAACCGACTGCCCCTGGGCGTGCACCGGTTGCGCGCCGACGCGCCCGACGGCCGGAGCGCGAGCGTCGCCCTCGTCGTCGCGCCGGCCCGCGCACCGCAGCCGCCCGCCCGCGTGCACGGCCTCCTGGTCCAGCTGTACTCCCTGCTGTCCGCGCGTTCGTGGGGGATGGGCGACCTCGCCGACCTCGCGGAGCTGGCCGCCTGGGCCGGGCGGGGGCTGGGCGCCGGGTTCGTGCAGATCAACCCGTTGCACGCGGCCGTTCCTGGCGCGCCCGCCGACCCGTCCCCGTACCGCCCCTCCTCGCGACGGTTCCCCGACCCGGTGCATCTGCGCGTCGAGAACGTCCCCGAGTACGCCTACGCGGGCCCGCGCGAGCGCGCGCGCCTCGACGCGCTGCGCGACAAGGGCGGCGAGCTGCGCGAAGCCGTCCTGGACAAGGGCGCGTTGATCGACCGGGACGCGGTGTGGGCGCTCAAGCGCGAGGCGCTGGAGATCGTGTGCCGGGCGCCCCTGGGGCCCGGGCGCCGCGCCGCGTACTGCGACTTCCTCGCCGAGCAGGGGCAGGCGCTGGAGGACCACGCCACCTGGTGCGCCCTCGCCGAGGTGCACGGCAGCGAGTGGCATAGCTGGCCCGCCGCCCTGCGCGACCCCCGGTCGGCCGAGACCGCCCAGGCCAGGCGGGAGCTGATGGACCGCGTCGACTTCCACTGCCGCCTCGCCTGGCTCGCCGACGAGCAGCTGGCCGCCGCGAGCCGGGCCGCGCACGAGGCGCGGATGGCCGTCGGCGTCGTCCACGACCTCGCCGTCGGCGTGCACCCCGGGGGCGCGGACGCCTGGGCGCAGCGGGACGCCTTCGCCGAGGGGATGTCGATCGGCGCGCCCCCGGACGCCTTCAACGCCCGGGGCCAGGACTGGGGCCTGCCGCCCTGGCGGCCGGACGTGCTGGCCGCCTCCGGCTACGCCCCGTACCGCGGACTGATCAGAAGCCTCCTCAGACACGCGGGCGCGCTCCGCATCGACCACGTCATGGGCCTGTTCCGCCTCTGGTGGGTCCCGCAGGGCGCCCCGCCCACCGACGGCGCGTACGTCCGCTACGACGCGGAGGCCATGCTCGCCGTCCTCGTCCTGGAGGCCTGCCGGGCGGACGCCGTCGTCGTCGGAGAGGACCTCGGCACGGTCGAGCCGGGCGTACGGGAGGCGCTCACCCGCCGCGGCGTCCTCGGCACCTCCGTGCTCTGGTTCGAGCGCGACTGGAGCGGCGACGGCCGCCCGCTGGCGCCCGAGCAGTGGCGCGAGGGCTGCGTGGCCACCGCCACCACCCACGACCTGCCCTCCACCGCGGCCCGCCTCACCGGCGAGCATGTGGAGCTGCGCCACCGGCTGGGCCTGCTGACCCGGCCGCTGGACCTGGAGCGCACGCAGGAGACCGCCGACGTCGCCGAGTGGCTCGGCCTGCTCGGCGCGCGGGGCCTGCTGCCCGAGGGCATGGAGGACGAGGAGGGCCGCATCCGCGCGGTCTACCGCTTCCTGCTGCGCACGCCGGCCCGGATGGTCGGCGTCTGGCTGCCGGACGCGGTCGGCGACCGCCGCCCGCAGAACCTGCCGGGCACCTGGGACCAGTACCCGAACTGGCGGCTGCCCGTCGCCGACGCCGCCGGGCGTCCGCTCACGCTGGAGGAGCTGGCCGCCTCGCCCCGTCTGCACGGGCTGCTGGAGGTCTTCCGCACCCCGCCGCAGTCGGGGCGGGGACCCCGTACGGCACCCCCGGACGCGCGCCTCGGATAGCCGTTCGCTACGTTGGCACCGTGGACAAGAAGAACGCTTCGCGCGCCGGCGCTCTCGCGGCCGGTACGACGCTGATGATGCTGCTCATGTCGTCTCCGGCGCTCGCACTCACGCCCGACGACGGCGACGACCCGGGCCCCGGCCTGAGTGTGGCCGAGACCATCGGTCTGTTCGTCGTGACGCCGATCGCGCTCTTCGTGCTGATCGCGGGCCTGGTGATGGTCCTCGACAAGTCCAAGAAGCAGAGCTGACGCGGTAGTTCCCCCCCAGGGCGCTCCAGGTGCACAGACACCCGGAGCGCCTTTGGCATGCGGGGGGGGGGGGGGGGGGGGGGTGCGGGCTGTCGCCGGGGCCCTCGCCGTTGCCGTCGCGCGGGCTATCGCCTTGGCCGTTGCGGGGCCGGGTGTGGCCTCGGCGCGTGCCTCGTACGGCGCTGAGGGCGGCCGTAGCCGCCATAGCGGCCTCGCCGCGTGGCTGGCGCGGCCTCAGTGCGCCGCGAGAAGCCCGCGCCCGGCCGGGGCGGCGGGGCGCAGGCTGTCGCCCTCGCGCACGCCGTCGCCGTCGCGCGGCCGAGTCCTCGCTTTCGCAGGGGCCCTCGCCCGCGCGAGGGTCGCGCCGTCTTGCGGCCCGGCCTTCGCCCTCGTCCTCGCCGTCGCGCGGCCGGGGCGGCCGGGCGACGGCCTCGGCACGCCCTCGTACGGCTACCGAGGGCGGCCACAGCCGCCATAGCGGCCTCGCAGCGCCGTCGACGCCGCCTCAGTGCGCCGCACGGACAGCCTCGGCACGCCCCTCGTGCAGCCGTCGAGGGCGGCGCCACGGGCGGCCGTAGCCGCCATAGCCGCCTCAGTGCGCCGCGAGAAGCCTGCGCAGCAGTTCGCCCAGTTGCTCGGCCTGCTCCGGGTTCAGTGCTGAGTCGAACACCTCGTGCTGTGCCTCCAGACCCGCCGTGACCGCCTGGTCGACGAGGGTCAGTCCGCGCTCGGTGAGGGCGACCCGCAGTCCGCGCCGGTCGTTCGGGTCGGGGGTGCGGGTGAGCAGCCCTGCCTTTTCCAGCTTGTCCAGTCGTCCGGTCATCCCGCCGGTCGTCAGCATCAGCGTCGCCGAGAGCTGGCGCGGCGAGAGCGTGTACGGCTCGTCCGAGCGCCGCAGCGTCGCCAGCACGTCGAACTCCCCGCGTGAGATGCCGAAGCGGGCGTACGCCTGGTCCATGCGGTCGCCCATAGCGCGCGCGATCCGGAAGACGCGGCCGTAGGCGGCCATCGGAACGGTGTCCAGGTCGGGCCGTACGACGGCCCACTGGTCGGTGATCGCGTCGACGGCGTCGCGGGCGGCGGGCGCGGCGGCCGGGGAAGCGGCCGAGGCGGCCGAGGAAGCGGGGGTAGCGGGGGAGGCCGAGGAGGTCATGCGGACCAGTATCCGAGGAAAGAGGATCGGTTGCAAGAAAGTAGCTTGCCAGTAAGTCACTTAGGAGTAAGCTACTTCTCATGAACCGCGCCGGCCTCGTCGCCCTCACCGCTCTCGCCCCCGTCTCATGGGGCTCCACCTACGCTGTCGCCACCGAGTTCCTGCCGCCCGACCGCCCCCTGTTCACCGGTCTGATGCGTGCCCTGCCCGCCGGAGTCGCCCTGCTCGCGCTCACCCGGGTGCTGCCGCGCGGCGCCTGGTGGGGGAAGGCGGTCGCCCTCGGGGCGCTCAACATCGGGGCGTTCTTCCCGCTGCTCTTCCTCGCCGCCTACCGCCTCCCCGGCGGCGTCGCCGCCGTCGTCGGCTCGGTCGGGCCGCTCTTCGTGGTCGGGCTCGCCGCCCTGCTGCTGAGCGAGCGGCCCACCACGCGCACGCTGCTCACCGCGATCGCCGCGGCCTTCGGCGTCAGCCTCGTCGTGCTGCGCGCCGGGGCGGCGCTGGACCTGGTCGGCGTGCTGGCCGGTCTCGTCTCCTCCGCGTCGATGGCCACGGGCACCGTGCTGACCAAGCGCTGGGGCCGCCCCGAGGGGGTGGGCCCGCTGGCGCTGACGGGATGGCAGCTGACCGCGGGCGGGCTGCTGATAGCCCCCGTCGCCTTCTTCGTCGAGGGCGCGCCGCCGGCGCTGGACGGCCGCAACCTCGCGGGATACGCCTACCTCGCCCTCGCCAACACCGCGGTCGCCTACTGGCTCTGGTTCCGCGGCATCGAGCGGCTGACCGCCTCCTCCGCCACGCTGCTCGGCCCCCTCTCGCCGATCACGGCCGCGGTCATCGGCTGGGCCGCGCTCGGCCAGGCGCTCTCGCCGGTGCAGCTGCTGGGGATGGGGATCGCCTTCGGGGCCACGCTGCTCGGCCAGTTCCAGCCGCGGACGCCCCGTAAGCCTCGTACACCCCGTAAGCCTCGCGCACCGCGCACACCGCGCACCCCGGCTCCGACCGATGGAACGTTCAGTTCTGCTTCACATACTGATCGAAAGGTTTCGATGGACCTAAGGATTCCGGCGGTGCGACGGTAGCTGCGCAACCGAGTGATCCGAGTTCCGAAGGGGTATCGATGGCAGTCCTGGACCGCGTCCGCAGCAGTGAGGCGACGACGACCACGGGGAAGAGGATCCGGCAGGCCTCCGGCCTCGGAGTCCTTCTCGCCGCCGTCGCCACGGTCGTCTGGTCCGGCAGCTTCGTCGCCTCGCGCGCCCTCCACGACTCCGTGCCACCCGTACAGGCCGCCTTCTGGCGCTGGATCGTCGCCATCGCCGCCGTCGCGCCCTTCGCGCTCCGCGAGACCTGGCGTCAACGGGCCCTGCTCCGCCGCCACGCGGGCTATCTGCTGCTCGCCTCGCTGCTCGGCGTCGCCCTCTACAACACTCTCGTCAACCAGGCCGGCCTCACCACCCCGGCCGGCACGATGGGCATGATCATGGCCGCCTCGCCCGTGGCGATGGCGGTGTACGAACGCCTCGGAGGGCGCCGCCTGGGGGCGCGCCGGATCGCGGGGATGGGCATCGCCTGCGTGGGGGTCGTGCTGCTGGTCGGCGGCGGGGCGCCGGCGGCCGGGCCGGCTGCCGGAGACCTGTGGATGCTCGGGGCGGCGCTGAGCTTCGCCTCGTACAGCGCGCTGCTGCGCCGGCGGCCCGCCGAGATCGGCGGACTGGCCTTCCTCTTCACGACGTTCGTGCTCGGGGCGCTGATGCTGGCGCCCGTGTACGGGGTGAGCCTGGCCGTGCAGGGCGGCTTCGAGCCGACGGCCGGGACCGTGGGGCCGCTGGTGTACGTCGGCGTCTTCTCCTCCGCCGTCGCCTTCTTCGCCTGGAACAAGGCCGTCGCGCTCATCGGTGCGGCCCGGGCGGGGATCGTCTACTACCTCCAGCCCGTCTGCGTGGCGGCCCTCTCCTTCGCGCTGCTGGACGAGCGGACCGGTCCGGTGCGGCTGCTGTGCATGGCGCTGATCCTCGGCGGAGTGGCGCTCGGGTCGATGTCGGCGTCGTCGACGACGAGGAAGGCTCCCACGGCGTCGACGGCGGTGCGTCCGTGACCGAGTGGGACGTCAGAAAGCTCCAGATCCTGCGCACGCTGAGCGAGCGGGGGACCGTGACGGCGACGGCCGAGGCGCTGCTGATGACCCCCTCGGCCGTGTCCCAGCAGCTGTCGAACCTGGCCAGGCAGCTCGGCGTGCAGCTGCTGGAGGCGCAGGGCCGCCGGGTGCGGCTCACGGACGCGGCCCAGCTGGTGCTCCGCCACGCGGAGGCGGTCTTCGCCCAACTGGAGCGGGCGGACGCCGAGCTGACCGAGTATCTGCGGGGCGAGGCGGGAGAGGTGCGGGTCGGGGCGTTCTCGACGGCGGTGCCGGCTCTGGTGGTCCCGGCGGTCCAGGCGCTGCGCACGGCCCATCCGGGGCTGGAGGTACGGGTCAGGGAGGCGGAGGCGGCACAGGCGTACGAACTGCTGTCCAACGGAGACGTCGACGTGGCGCTCTCGCTCGCGGCGCACGCCCCGACCGCCCGGGACGCGCGCTTCAGCCGCTTCCCGCTGCTCGCCGACCCCCTGGACGTGGCCCTGCCCGCCGGCCATCCGCTGGCCGCGGCGGCGGACTTGCGGCTGTCTGACCTCTCCGGCGAGCCCTGGATCTTCGGCGGCAGCGGCCCCTGGTCGGAGATCACCATCGCGGCGTGCGAGGCGGCGGGCTTCGTGCCGGAGCAGGCCCACTCGGCGGCGGGCTGGACGGCGATCCTGGCGATGGTGGAGGCCGGGATGGGCATCGCGCTGGTGCCGCGCATGGCGGCGGCGGAGAGGCGTACGGGAGTCACGATGCGCGTCCTGAGCGCGGACCAGCCGCGCCGCCATGTGATCGCGGCGGTACGGCGGGGCGCGGAGGACGGCCCGGCTACGGGGAGGCTGCTGGAGGCCTTGCGGGAGACGGCGACGGCCCGCTCGCGGTGACCTCTCTCCGCACGGCTCGCGGTGACCTCGGCGGACGGCTCGCGGTGACGTCCCCGCACGGGATCGCGGTGACCTCTCGGCACGGCTCCCGGCGACCTCGCCGTACGGCGCGCGGTGAACTTCCCGCCCCAGCTCCCGGTCACCCCTCAGCACGCGAGCGGTGACTTCAGGCCCCGGCTCCCGTCGACCTCTCCGCACGGCTAGCGGTGACGCCCAGCTCACCCCTCAGCACCCGAGCGGTGACTTCCCGCCCCCGCTCGCCGTGCCCCCCGCCCCTACTCGCAGCGCGCCCGCGCGTCCGCGGTCCCGTCCCTCCGGCCGCCGTTCACGACGCCTCGGTGGTCGCTGTCACGGCGAGGGACTGCAGATAGTGCATCAGCGCCATCAGGACATCGCGGCTCGAGCCGCGCAGGCGCGCGTCGCACGCGACGACCGGCACCTCAGGGGGCAGGTCGAGGGCGCCGCGGACCTCGTCCAGGGGGTAGCCGGGGGCGTCCGGGAAGGAGTTGACCGCGACGACGAAGGGCACGCCGCGCTCCTCCAGCCGGCCGATGACGTCGAAGCTGACCTCCAGGCGCCGGGTGTCGACCAGCACCACCGCCCCCAGCGCGCCCTCGAACAGCCCGCGCCACAGGAACCAGAAGCGCTCCTGGCCCGGGGTGCCGAACAGGTACAGCACCAGCTCCTCGTTGATGCTGATGCGGCCGAAGTCCATGGCGACCGTCGTCGACGTCTTGCGCTCCACGCCCTGGATGTCGTCGACGCCGACCCCTGCCTGGGTCATCGTCTCCTCGGTGGTCAGCGGCCGGATCTCGCTCACCGAGCCGACCAGGGTCGTCTTGCCGACCCCGAAGCCGCCGACGATGACCACCTTGACGGCGGCCGTGGCCGTCTCCGGCAGCACGTCCTCGCTCCGCGGCCCCACGGCCTGGTCAGAGCTTTTGAAGTCCATCGATCACTGCCTCAATCAAAGCGCGGTCGGGGAGTTGGGCGGGCGGAACGGGTGCGCGGGCCAGCACCCGGGCCTCCGCCAGCAGGTCGCTGAGCAGCACGGTGACGACGCTCACCGGCAGACTCAGATACGCGGAGATCTCGGCCACCGAGAGGGGCGCCTGACAGAGCCGCATGATCGCGGCCTGCTCCGGCTGCATGCCGGGCCGGGGGCCCGACTTGGCCACGATCAGCGTGACCAGGTCGAGCGTGGTGGGCACGGAGGAGCCGCTGCGACCGCCCGTGATGACGTAGAGCCGCTCGGGACTGCTCTCCTCCCAGCCCCCGCCCGGGTCCTTCACGCGGTCTGTCCCTCGTTCCGCGGAGTCGTGCTCAGGTGCTCTCCGATCCGCAGCACCAGGTCCCGCATCCGCTGGCCCATGAGCCCGGCGTCCACCCCGTCGTCGGCGAGCACCGCGAGGTACGCGCCGGCGCCCGCCGCCATCAGATAGAAGAAGCCGCCGTTCATCTCGATGACGACCAGGCGCATCTGCCCGTCGCTGTGCGGGAGTTCGGCGGCGACGGCCCCTGCCAGGCTCTGCAGGCCGGCGCACGCCGCGGCCAGCCGGTCGGCGGTGTCGGTCTCCGCGCCGTACTGGGCCATGCGCAGTCCGTCCGCCGAGAGCACGACCACGTTCCTGGTCTGTGGCACGCCCTCGGCCAGGTCCTTGAGCATCCAGTCCATGTTGGTCTGGTTGGACTGACGCTGAATCATGGCTGCTCGTTCCCCTTGGTTGTCTGGGTGGTGTCACCGGCCAGGCCGTTCTGGAAGGCCGTGAGCCACATGCCGGGCTGCACCGCGGGGGCGGCCTCCGGCTCGGGCGCCGCGATGGCGGCCGGGGCGGTGACGGGGGTCTTGCGGCGCCGCTGCGGAAGGCCGTTCGTGGTGCGCTCGGTCACTACGGGGACCTCGTCGTCCGCGATCATGGGTCCGGTGGCGGGCCTGGCCGGGCGCTCGACGGCGAGGGAGCCGGCCGGGCGGGGGCCCGAGGAGGCGCCGATGCCGTGGGCGAGCCCGGTCGCGGCCGAGGCCGTGGTGATCAGGGCCTGCGGCACCACGAGCACCGCGCGCACACCGCCGTACGCGGACGAGCGCAGCGAGACCTGGAAGCCGTACGCCTGCGACAGCCGGCCGACCACCGCGAGGCCCAGACGCGGAGTCTCGCCCAGGTCGTTGACGTCGATGCCCTGCTGGGCCTGGCGGAGCATGCGCTCGGCCCGCATGCGGGCCTCCTCGCTCATGCTGACGCCGCCGTCCTCGATCTCCACGGCGATGCCCGACTGCACGTCCACCGCGGTCAGATGGACCTTGGTCTGCGGCGGCGAGTAGCGGGTGGCGTTGTCGAGCAGCTCGGCGAGCGCGTGGATCAGCGGCTCGACGGCGGTGCCGACGACCGCGACCTCGGAGACGGAGTGCAGCTCCACGCGCTGGTAGTCGATGATGCGCGACATCGCGCCGCGCAGGACGCTGTAGAGCGGCACGGCCTTGCTCCACTGGCGGCCCGGACGGGCGCCGCCGAGCACGGCGATGGAGTCGGCGAGCCGGCCGATCAGGGCCGTGCCGTGGTCGATGCGGAGCAGGTCGCCGAAGACCTCCGGGGTCCGGCCGTGCCGGTCCTCCATCTCCCGCAGCTCCTGCGCCTGCTGGTGGACGATGGCCTGAACCCGTCGGGCGATGTTCACGAAGGCGCGCTGCGCCGACTCGCGCAGATCCTCCTCCGCGGCGACCGCGTCGAGCACCGAGCGCAGCACCGCGAGGTGCTCGGCCGGGGCGTCGAGCGAGGCCAGCACGTCCTCGGGGAACTCGCCCCGGCGCAGCCGCTCCACCACCTGGGGCAGCAGCTCGCCCGCCAGGCGCGCGGACTCGGCTCGCTGCCGGGCCAGCACGGCCTCCTGCTCGGCGAGCTGTTGCCTCAGCTGGGACACGGCCTGGCCGCGGCGCGCTGCCTCGGCGCAGGCGCCGGCGACCGCGACGAGTGCCGCGAGCCCGACCCAGAGCACGGGGGTGCGGGCCGACTCGGAGACCACGGAGACCGCGACCGCGGCCGCCGCCGCGGTCACGGCGACGGGCAGCAGCCACACAAAGGAGGCGGCGGGCCGCAGACTTCCGGTCGACGTTTCCTGTCGGACCATCAGCACCCTCAACCATCGAAACGAGAAAGATCATATGACGACGGCCCGGAGCATATCCGGGTCAGGTAACGGGGGTTGACGCCGGGTCACCGAAATTGGCGCGTTGTTTTCGGTGCTGTCCTCAACAGCTCGGTCGACGCATGAAAGCGCCCCGGGCCGTGTGGGCCCGGGGCGCTCGACTGCCTGCGGGCGCGAGGCGCCCGCCCGCGAACTAGGCGGTCGCCGCCGCGGCGTCCGCGGCCTGCGCCTTCAGCGCGCGCTCCACGCCCGACCGCGACTCCAGCACCAGCCGCCGCAGCGCCGCGTTCGGCTCGGCCGACTCCAGCCAGGAGTCCGTCGCGTCCAGGGTGTCCTGCGAGATCTGCAGCGACGGGTACAGGCCGACCGCGACCTGCTGGGCCATCTCGTGGCTGCGGGACTCCCACACGCCCTTGACCGCGGCGAAGTACTTCTCGGTGTACGGAGCGAGCAGCTCGCGCTGGTCGGTCTGGACGAAGCCGAGGATCACGGCCTCCTGCACGGCGTTGGGGAGCTTGTCGCCCTCCACCGCGGACGCCCAGGCCTCCGCCTTCGCCTCGGCCGTCGGCCGGGCCGCGCGCGCCGTCGCCGCGTGGCGCTCGCCGGCCGCGGTCTTGTCCCGCTCGTACTCGCCCGCGATGTCGTCCTCGTCGAGCACGCCGACCGCGGCCAGCCGCTCCACGAACGCCCACCGCAGCTCGGTGTCGACGACCAGGCCCTCGATCGTCTCCGTCCCGTCCAGCAGCGCCTGGAGCAGGTCCAGCTGCTGCGGCGTCCGGGCGGTGGCGGCGAACGCCCGCGCCCACGCCAGCTGGTGGTCGCCGCCCGGCTCGGCCGCGCGCAGATGCGCCAGCGTCGCGTCCGTCCACTGCGTCAGACCGGCCTCGCGCCAGTCCGGCGCCGCGTACACGTCGACGGCCAGCTTCACCTGGCGGTGCAGCGACTGGACGACGCCGATGTCGCTCTCCTTGCCGATGCCGGAGAGCACCAGCGACAGATAGTCGCGGGCGGCCAGCTCGCCGTCGCGCGTCATGTCCCAGGCGGCGGCCCAGCACAGGGCGCGCGGCAGCGACTCGGTGAAGTCGCCCAGGTGCTCGGTGACGGCCTTCAGCGAGTCCTCGTCCAGCCGGATCTTGGTGTACGTCAGGTCGTCGTCGTTGAGCAGGACCACCAGCGGACGGCGGGTGCTCTGCGGGAACGGCACCTCGGTGAGCTCGCCGTCGACGTCCAGCTCGATGCGGTTCGTGCGGACGAGCTTGCCGCCGGCGTCCAGGTCGTAGCAGCCGACCGCGATCCGGTGCGGGCGCAGCGTCGGCTCGCCCTTGGCTCCGGCGGGCAGCGCCGGGGCCTCCTGGCGCACGGCGAACGCGGTGACGTGCCCGTCCTCGTCGACCTCGATCTCCGGGCGCAGGACGTTGATGCCCGCCGTCTCCAGCCACGCCTTCGACCAGGTCTTCAGATCGCGGCCGCTGGTCTTCTCCAGCGCGCCCAGCAGATCCGACAGGCGCGTGTTGCCATAGGCGTGCGCCTTGAAGTACGCCTGCACGCCCGCGAAGAACTCGTCCTGGCCGACGTACGCCACGAGCTGCTTGAGGACCGAGGCGCCCTTCGCGTACGTGATGCCGTCGAAGTTCACCATGACGTCGTCGAGGTCGCGGATCTCGGCCATGATCGGGTGGGTGGAGGGCAGCTGGTCCTGCCGGTACGCCCATGTCTTCATGGAGTTCGCGAACGTCGTCCAGGAGTGCGGCCACTTCGAGCCCGGCGCGTCCGCCTGGCAGGCGATGGAGGTGTAGGTGGCGAACGACTCGTTCAGCCACAGGTCGTTCCACCACTCCATGGTGACCAGGTCGCCGAACCACATGTGGGCGAGCTCGTGCAGCAGCGTCTCCGCCCGCACCTCGTACGCCGCGTCCGTCACCTTCGAGCGGAAGACGTACTGGTCGCGGATGGTCACCGCGCCCGCGTTCTCCATGGCGCCCGCGTTGAACTCCGGCACGAAGAGCTGGTCGTACTTGGCGAAGGGGTAGGCGTAGTCGAACTTCTCCTGGAACCAGTCGAAGCCCTGCCGGGTGACCTCGAAGATCTCGTCCGCGTCGAGGTACTCGGCGAGCGAGGGACGGCAGTAGATGCCCAGCGGGACGGACTGGCCGTCCTTCTCGTAGCTGCTGTGCACCGAGTGGTACGGACCGACGATCAGCGCGGTGATGTACGACGAGATCCGCGGGGTGGGCTCGAAGACCCAGACGTCGTCCTTGGGCTCCGGCGTCGGCGAGTTGGAGATCACGGTCCAGCCGGAGGGCGCCTTCACGGTGAACTGGAACGTCGCCTTCAGGTCCGGCTGCTCGAAGCTGGCGAAGACCCGCCGAGCGTCCGGCACCTCGAACTGGGTGTAGAGATACGCCTGCTCGTCGACCGGGTCGACGAAGCGGTGCAGACCCTCGCCGGAGTTGGTGTACGCGCAGTCCGCGACGACCTTCAGCTCGTTGCGGCCCTCGTGCAGATGCTTCAGCGCGATCCGCGCGTCCCGGAAGACGGCGGCGACGTCCAGGGACTTGCCGTTCAGCACGGCCTCGTGCACGGCCGGGGCCACCAGATCGATGAAGGTCTCCGCGCCGGCCTCGGCGCTGTCGAAGCGCACCGTGGTCACGGACCGGTACGTTCCGCCTTCCTGCGCCCCGCTCAGGTCGAGGTCGATCTCATAGGAGTCGACGGTCAGCAGACGGGCCCGCTGCTGTGCCTCTTCGCGGGTCAGATTCGTGCCAGGCACGCTGTCATCTCCTCGGTTCGTGACGTTTGCGGCCATCCTTCCACGGGCCGCCGTCCGCCCGCCCCTGGGAATCCGCTGAAGCGAGAGCGGCCGCGAACGCCGTGATCCGCGCGGTGGGAGCGTCTCTGCGCCAGACCAGCCCGAGCACCGAGTCGGGCAGCCCGCCGACCGGCACGAACACGATGTCGCGCCGGCCGTGGTACTCGGCGGTGGGGCCGCACAGCAGCATCGCGCCCCGGCCCGCCGCGACCAGGGTCAGCCCCTCCTGGAGGGTGGCGACCTCGGGGCCCGGGGCGCCCGGGGCATGCGCCTCGATCCAGTACTCCGGGGCCGGGGCGGACACCCTGATCAGCGGCTCGTCGGCGAGCTCGGCGGCGCTCAACGAGGCACGGCCCGCGAACCGGTGGCGCACCGAGACCGCCAGCGTCTGCCGCTGCTGGGAGAAGACCGGGCCGAGCACGAGGTCCTCCTCGGCCACCGGCAGCAGCACGGCCGCGACGTCCACCCCGCCGCCGCGCACCGCGCCGAAGGGATCGCGCAGCGGTATCTCGCTGACCTCCGTCGAACAGGCCGGGTACGCCCTGTGGAAGGCGTCGAGCGCCCGCATCAGGACCTCGTCCGCTGCGCCCTGGAAGCCGACCCGCAGCGTGCCCTCGACGCCCCGGGCGGCGGCCTTCGCGTCCTGGACCGTCGCCGACAGTGCGTCGTAGGCGGGGCGCAGTCCGGTGAGGAATCGCTCGCCGAGCGGGGTCAGCCGCACCCGGCGGCTGGTGCGCTCGACCAGCCGCGCGCCGATCCGGCCCTCCAGGGAGCGCAGCAGCTGGCTGACCCGGCTCTGGGAGACGTACAGCCGCTCGCCCGCCCTGCCGAAGTGCAGCTCCTCCGCCAGCACCAGGAAGCACTCCAGCTCCCGGATCTCCATCCCCGCCCCTCCGCCCGCCCTCGCTCGACGCGCACGGACGCCGTCCGACGCACGGACCCCGCTCGACGCACGGCCCTCAGCCCATCGATGAGCCCGGCCCATCGATGAGCCCGGCTCATAGAAGGATGAGACCTTCGGCGTTGTTCCCGGCCGGCCCGGGGCGAAGGCTGGCGAGCATGATCAGAAGTCCTCGATCCCCCGTCTTCAGTGTCCTGGCCGTCGCGTTCGCGACGTTCTGCGTCGTCACCACCGAGCTGCTGCCGGTCGGCCTGCTCAGCCCCGTCGCCACCGGACTGCGCGTCTCGGAGGGCGCGGCCGGTCTTGCGGTCACCCTGCCCGGGCTCGTCGCCGCCGTCGCGGCCCCCCTGCTCGCCGTCGTCGCCGGCAGGGCGGACCGGCGCACCGTCCTGTGCACGCTGACCGCGCTGCTGGCCGCCGCCAATCTGCTCTCCGCCCTCGCCCCCAGCTTCGCCGTGCTGCTCCTCGCCCGGGTGCTGGTCGGCGTCTGCATCGGCGGAGTCTGGGCGATCGCCGCGGGGCTCGCCGTGCGCCTCGTGCCCGCCGCCTCCGCCGGCCGCGCCACCGCCGTGATCTTCAGCGGGATCGCGGTCGCCTCCGTCCTCGGCGTGCCCGCCGGGACGCTGATGGGCGAACTCGCCGACTGGCGGGCTGCGTTCGCCGTCATGGGCGGCCTCGCGCTGGTCCTGACGGCGGCGCTCGCCCTCGCGCTGCCGCCGCTGCCCGCCGAGGGCCCGGTCCGTCTCGCCGCGGTGGCCGCCCTGCTCGGCAGGGCGCGGGTGCGGACCGGTCTGCTGGTCGTGCTGGCCCTGGTGACCGGTCACTTCGCCGCGTACACCTACGTCCGCCCCGCCCTGGAGCGGGTGGACGGCGTCGGCGCGGGCGTGATCAGCGTGCTGCTGCTCGCGTACGGGGGCGCGGGCATCGCCGGGAACTTCGCCGCCGGCGCCGCGTCCGCCCGCGGCCCGCGCCGGACCCTGCTCGCCATCGCCGTCGCGCTCGCCGCCGTGACGCTGCTGCTCGCCCCGGCAGGCGGCTCGCTCGCGGCGACCGGGGCGCTGCTCCTCGCCTGGGGGCTGGCGTACGGAGGGGTGTCGGTGAGCACCCAGAACCTGCTGGCCGCGGCCGCGCCCGAGGCCCGCGAGGCGGTGTCGGCGCTGTTCGTGTCGGTGTTCAACGTGGCGATCGCGCTGGGCGCGCTGCTCGGCGGCCGGGCGGTCGACGCCTTCGCCGTCGAGGGGGCGCTGGTGCTCGGCGGTGTGCTCGCGGCGCTCTCGGCGGCGGTCCTCGCGCTGTCGGGGCCGCGCGCGGGCACGGCGAGGTCCACGTCCGAATCCCGCCGGAACGCGGACCGGCCGCGCGCCACTCTGAAGCCATGACGACACAGCAGGCGACACAGCAGGCGACAGAGCAGACGACAGAGCAGACGACAGAGCAGACGACGTCGAGGACACGGTGGGCCGCGCGCCCCATCTCAGCCGCCGCGCTCGAGGAGCTGCGCGACACCGACGACGCCGGACGCCCCTGCGTCCCGTACACCGACCCCGAGGGCGGCGCGCCGCTGCGCTGCTGCCTGCGGCTGAGCGAGAGCGGCGAGCGGATCGCCCTCGTCCAGTACGCCCCCCTGCGCCGCTGGGCGGCGGAGACCTCCGCCACACCGGGGGCGTACGACGAGCAGGGGCCGGTCTTCGTCCACGCCGAGGAGTGCGGGGGCCCCGCGCCCTCGGACGCGTACCCCTTCACCCACTCCGGCGCGCTGCGGACCGTGCGGCGCTACGACGAGCAGGGGCGGATCGTCGGCGGCCGGCTGCTGGAGATCCCCGAGGACGGGGCGCAGGGCTTCGACCACGCCTTCGCGGAGGCCTTCGAGGACCCGCAGGTGGCCCTGGTGCACGTGCGGAACGTGGAGTACGGCTGCTTCCACTTCGAGGTCCGCCGCGCCTAGCGCACCGCGCGCCCTCGGCGGGCGCGGAGAGAAGGTCCGGGGGCTCGGCCCCCGGACCGCTTCGCCGCTAGGCGGTGAGCTCCTGCGCCACCAGCTCCGCGATCTGCACCGCGTTCAGCGCGGCGCCCTTGCGCAGGTTGTCGTTGGAGAGGAACAGCGCCAGGCCGTTGTCGACCGTCTCGTCCACCCGGATGCGGCCCACGTACGACGCGTCCTTGCCCGCGGCCTGGAGCGGCGTGGGGATGTCGGACAGCACCACGCCCTCGGCGTCCTTCAGCAGCTCGTAGGCGCGCTCCACCGAGATCGGGCGGTCGAACCGTACGTTGACCTGCAGCGAGTGGCCCGAGAAGACCGGGACGCGCACACAGGTGCCGGAGACCTTCAGCTCCGGGATCTCCAGGATCTTGCGGGACTCGTTGCGGAGCTTCTGCTCCTCGTCGGTCTCGTGCGAGCCGTCGTCGACGAGGCTGCCCGCGAGCGGCACCACGTTGAAGGCGATCGGGCGCTGGTAGACGGCCGGCTCGGGGAAGGCGACGGCCTCGCCGTCGAAGGCCAGCTGGTCGGCGGTCTCGGCGACCGCGCACGCCTGGGTGCGCAGCTCGGCGACGCCGGCCACGCCCGAGCCGGAGACGGCCTGGTAGGTGGTGGCGACCAGCGCCACGAGGCCCGCCTCCTGGTGGAGCGGCTTGAGGACGGGCATCGCGGCCATGGTCGTGCAGTTCGGGTTGGCGATGATGCCCTTGGGGCGGTCCTTGATCGCGTGCGGGTTGACCTCGGACACCACCAGGGGCACCTCGGGGTCGCGTCGCCACGCGGAGGAGTTGTCGATCACGACGGCGCCCTGCGAGGCGACCTTCTCGGCGAGCGCCCGGGAGGTGCCGCCGCCGGCGGAGAAGAGCACGATGTCGAGGCCGGTGTAGTCGGCGGTGGAGGCGTCCTCGACCGTCACGCCGTCGACGACCGTGCCGGCGGACCTGGCAGAGGCGAACAGCCGCAGCTCGTCGACCGGGAAGCTCCGCTCGGCAAGGATCTTGCGCATGACCGTGCCGACCTGACCGGTGGCTCCGACGATTCCGACCTTCACAGGGATTCCTCCGTACGTTCTTGCGGCTCGTTCTGCTCCATGATGCGTATGTCCCCGGCCGCCTTGTCCAATCCATTGTCCGAGGAGCGGGACGTGTGACGCGGGACATGCCGACGGGGCGGGCGCGCAGTGCCGCGCCCGCCCCGCCGGGGTACCGCTCACACCGCTACGGCGTGACCTTCTCGATCACCACGCTGCCGGCGCCCGCGATCGTGCCGCGGCCGTTCAGCAGCTGCACCTCGCCGAAGAACTGCCGTCCCTCAGGCGCCGCGCCGCCGACCACGATCTCGGCGCTGACCTGCGCCGACGCCCCGTGGGCGAGCGTGACGGGCTTGCTCGCGTCGACCTTGACCGAGCCGAGCGACGGCGCGAAGAACACATCGCGGTAGTCGTACTCGGTGGTCCCGGCCGGCACGGAGTAGCCGTCGACCACGATGCGGTAGGTGCCCGCGGCCGGCTTGGCCAGGCTCACGGCCTCCTCGGAGTCGCCGTCCGCCGCCTGGCCGACCCGGACGCTGCCCAGGTAGACGGCCAGGTCCAGGTCGGCGCCGTTGTCGGAGACCCCGCCGATGGCGATGTCCAGCCGCTCGACGCCGTCGCCGATGGTGACCGTCGACTCCTGGCTCTCGCCCTGCTTGATCGACGGGCGGGCGACCTTCGCCGAGCCCAGCGGGCCGCCGGCCAGCTTGCCGTCGATGGCCGCGAAGCCGTTCGTCACCTTCCACTCGACGGGGGCCGGCGTGCCGACCTTCGCCTCGGGGAGGGTCTTGACGGCCGGGTCGAAGCTCGCGCCGAGCATGGAGACGTCGAGCTTGTAGGGGTTGTCCAGCAGCGGGGACGTGCGCCGCGACTCGACCTCGATCTCCCAGACGCCCGGCGTCGGCTCGGCGTACGAGCGCAGATCCGGGCGGCAGGTGTTCTTCGGGTTGTTGTAGTTGGCGTAGCAGTTGATCGTCGAGCTGTCGTCGACCGGCACGCCGTACGGGTGGATGCCGATGAACCGAGTGTGGCTGTCCTTGGCCAGCCCGCCGAGCGCGACCTCGAGGTTCTTCGCGCCCTCCGGCACCGTGACGAAGTACGACGTGTGGCTGTTGCGCTGCACCGAGCCGGAGGCCGAGAAGGAGTACGACGGCTTCGCCAGCTCGTTGGAGACCACGACGGTGGACAGGATCTGCTTGTCCACGCCCTCGGTGCGCGGGTCGTCCGCCTCCAGGATCGCGCTGTGCACGCCCGCGGTGCGGGGCTTGGCGTTGACCTTGACGGTGACCGGCTGGTTCAGCGGCAGCGAGACCGCGCCGGAGCCCGGCAGGTCGAAGGTGCCGTCGTTGTACTTCCAGTCCAGCTCGTGCCGCACCGGGCGGTCCGGTCCGGTCGTGCGGGTGATGACGATGTCGTACGACTTCTTCTGGCCCGCCTTCAGACCGCCCTCGCGGTCGTAGAGGCCGGCGCCGAAGCCCGGGGTCTTCAGCGCGAAGTCGATCGCGGTGTCGACCGGGGCCTTGACCGCGTACTCGTGGGCGGTCGCGCCGTCCTTGATGGCCTCCCACGCGTCCACGATGTTGATCAGGCCGGAGCCCTGCTCATGCGCCTGCACACCGGCGATGCGGTCGGCGGTGCTGGTCAGCGCGGTGCGCAGGGTCGCCGGGGTCAGCTCGATCTTGCGCTGCTTGGCGGCGGAGAGCAGCAGCGCGCTCGCGCCCGCGGCCTGCGGCGAGGACATCGAGGTGCCCTGCAGCATGGAGTAGCCGGGCGGGAGCTGGTAGCCGGCCTCGGCGACCGGGCCGCCGGGGGACCAGGTCTGGGTGGTGTTGATGGACGCGCCGGGCGCGGTGATGGTCGGCGTGAAGCCGCCGTCCTCGCGCGGGCCGCGGGAGGAGAAGGGCAGCATGGCGTACTTCTTCTGCACGCCCGAGCCGTAGTTGGCCGCCCAGGTCTCCTTGGAGATGGCCGCGCCGACCGAGATCACCTTGTCGGCGACGGCCGGGTCGCCGAGGGTGTTGGTGCCGGGGCCCTCGTTGCCGGCCGAGATGACCAGCTGGACGCCGTAGGTGTCGATGAGCCGGTTGTAGAGCTCGGAGCGGGCGTTGTTGCCGTCGTTCAGCGGCGGCAGGCCGCCGATGGACATGTTGACGATGTCCACGCCCCGGTCGATGACCAGGTCGGCCATGCCCTCGGTGAGCGCGATGTTGGTGCAGCCGCCGCTCCAGGTGCAGGCGCGCGAGGAGACGAGCTTCGCGCCGGGGGCCGCGCCGTTCATCTTGCCGCCGAAGAGGCTGTTGGCGGCGGTGATGCCGGCGACGTGGGTGCCGTGCGAGCCCTCGATGACGCCGATGCTGACGTAGTCGGCCTTCGCGCCCGCCGCGTTGTAGACGACGTCCTGGCGGACCTCGATGACGAACGGAATGCGCTCGACGACCTCGGTGGCCGGGTCGTCCGTGCCGAAGTAGCCGACCTGGAAGCCGTTCTTGTACGGCTTCATCACGGCGTCGTTGCCGAAGTCAGCGTCGTTGTCGAGGTCGACGCGGGCGGTCCGGGTGCCGGGGTCGTAGAGCACGGCCCACACGTCGGTGGTGTCGCCGTCCCGGTTGAGGTCGCCGGCCATGTCGCCGCCCTTGGTGGCGGCCTCGGCGAAGACGTTGAACTTGTACGCGCCCGCCGGGGCGGAGTACGTACGGCCGTTGACCGCGAACGTGGGTCCGCTGACGTTCGCGCGCATCTGGAGCCAGGTGCCGTCGCCGTCCGCGACCGGGTCGGTCGCGGTGACCCAGTCGACGATCTTGCGCTCGCCGGTGGTGGTCTTCTGCAGCGCGGGGTGGCCGACGTCGACGCCCGAGTCGAGGATGCCGATGGTCACTCCGCGGCCGTCGGCCTTGGGGTTCTTCTTGACGAAGTCGACGGCGCCGGTCTCGAAGGACGGGTTGTACGGGTTCTTCGCCGGCGTCTTCTTATCCGGCGCGGGGTACTTCGCGGCCTGCGCGCCCGCCTTGCCCGCTGCCTTCGCCGCGTCCGCGGCCGGCGTCGGGTCGTCCAGCTCGATCTCGTGCTTGAGGTCGATGCCGTGGACGCTGGAGAGCTTGGCCGCCGCCTTGAGGGCGGCCTCCGCCTTGCCGGTCGGCAGGGTGGCCCGGACATAGCCGAGCTTGTCGTACGTCTTGCCGACCGAGGCGCCGTCGACGGCGTCCAGCTGCCCGGCGACCTGCTCGGTCGCGCCGGGGGCGGTGGCGACCATGACGGTGACGCTCTTCTGGCCCTTGGCCTCGGCCTGGGCCAGCAGCTCCTCGTCGGCCGAACCGATCTTGTCGGAGGCGGACTTGGCCTTGACGCCCGCGGCCGGAGGGGCCGGGTCGTCGGCAGGAGCGGCGGCGAAGACCGGCGCGGCGCCGGCGGCGACCATCGCGGTCACCAGCGAGACGGCTGCGGCGAGGCGCGCGGCCCGTCTGTGCCCGGGTATCGAACGCCCTGCTGTGGTGCTCTGGGAATCGGGGGTCATCAGCATCCCTGTGGGGTGAATGAGAGGTCCGGAATTCGGTGTCGAATGACCGCTCAGCCTTTCGTAAGTGACCAGGGTTTGTGGAGGGTTGATGAAGACAGGTTCTGTTCATGGCGTACATCCGCCACTGCGCGCAGTACGCCACGCGTGGGGGTCCGCAGGCGGAGCGGATGCCTCCGGGGCGCCCTTTAACCCCTCTTCGTAGCGTCAAGGGTTAGACTGGGCGCCGTGACAGCCCAGGACCCCCGGCCGCTGGCCGGCGAGCCGCTCTCCGTCGACCTCCTCAACACCCGGTGGACCGACGGCGCGGCCGCCCACGACCTCCTCGAGTCCACCGCCGGCCTGGCCGTCTGGCTGGACTCGCCGACCGTCGCCGACGCACTGGTCGGCAGGGACGTCCGCGCCGACCGCGCCACGCTCGACGCCCTGCTCGCGGCGCGCTCCGCGCTCGCCGAGGCGGTCGAGAGCTCCGACGGCCCTGGCGCCCCCGCGGCCCGGGCGGCGCTCAACGAGGTGCTCGCCCACGGGCGGCTCCGTCTTCGGCTGGACGCGGACGGCCCCGCGCAGAGCGTCGAGACCGACGACGCGGCCTGGCTCCCCGCCTGGGCCGCCGTGCGGGACTGGCTGCGGCTCCTGGGCGACCGCCCCGACCGGATCCGCGCGTGCGCCGGCCCGGAGTGCGTCCTGCACTTCTACGACACGTCCAAGAACGGCACCCGCCGCTGGTGCTCCATGGCCGGCTGCGGCAACCGCGCCAAGGCCTCGCGCCACTACGCACGCCGCCGCCAGGACTGACCCCGGGCCTGGTCCCGGCGAAGCGGGTCGAGCCGGGTGACGCCCCTCGGCGACTGCGCCTAGCCTCGCCGGATGAACAACCGGGTGAACAGAGGTCCGAAGAACAAGGAGTTGAGGGTCGCGGCGTACGCCGTGTGCGTAAGGGACGAGCAGATCCTGCTCGCCCGCTGGGTGGCACGCGACGGCGCGAAGCGGTGGACGCTGCCGGGTGGCGGCATGGATCACGGGGAGGACCCCCTCGACACGGTGGTGCGGGAGGTGGCGGAGGAGACGGGCTACGCCTCGCAGATGACGGCGCTGCTCGGCGTCGACTCGATCCGCCGCCGCTATCCGCGGCGGCTGGGCGCCTTCGCCGACTTCCAGGGACTGCGGATCGTGTACGAGGGACGGATCACGGGCGGCGAGCTGCGCCCTGAGGCGGACGGGTCGACGGATCTGGCGGCCTGGCACCCGCTGGACGCGGTGAGCGCTCTGGAGCGGGTCGAGCTGGTCGACGTCGGGCTGGAGCTGTGGCGCTCCAGACCGCCGGTGGGCAGGGTCGCTCAGCGGGGGAGCACGACCACGTAGGCGGCCGGGTCCCGGTCGCCGGACGCCATGAGCGCGGTGCGGACGACGGTCGCCTGCTGCTCGGGGGCGTCGCGCAGCTTCTTCGGCGTGATGTGCACGACGGTGATGCCGAGCCGCTCCAGGTGCTCGCGCTTGCGGGCGTGCTCCGACCACAGGGCGTCCTCGTTCTGGCGGGGCGCGCGGGTGTCGAGCTCGACGGCGACGGCGTGGTCGGGCCAGTAGGCGTCGACGCCGCCGAGGTGGGGGCCGCCGGGGAGCCGCAGGTCCACGTTCCAGACGGGGTCGGGCAGGCCCTGGGAGCGGACCATGTCGAACAGCCGGTCCTCGGCGACGGACCGGCCCTCGGCGAGGAGCGAGTCGACGGCGTCCACGACATGGGGGCGGTTGAGCAGCCGGGCGCGGCTCAACTCCTTGACGACGGCCGCGGGTTCGCAGTGCCCGCCGCGCACGGCCTCGGTGAGGAGGCGGCGTACGGCGTTGGCGTCGGCGAGATGCGCCACGGCGTCGGCGACGGCCCGGGCGACGGGGGCGACGGGGACGCCGGTCACCTCCTGGGGCTCGGGCAGGGCGTGCGCGCGTACGAGTCGCGCGCATCCGGTCGAGCGCAGCCGACGGTTACGGGGGATCAGGACGTCGATCCGGTCGAGCGAGGGCAGCGGCGGGGCGGACGCGAACCGGTACAGCGCGAGGGCGGCGAGCCCGGTGATCATGACCTCCCCGTACTGCCCGGGCGCGAGGGGCCGCCCGGCGTACAGCAGCGCGCCGTGCAGCCGCTCCTCGCTGGTGGCCGGCCCGGGGTGCAAGAGGAACACCCCTGGCAACAACTGCTGCCAGGGCCCTCCCGGCCGGCACTGCGCGGTGGTGCGCGCGGCGGTGACGCCGTGCTCCCGCAACTGCGCGGCGGACAGCACGCGCCGCTGTGCATCGCAGAGGTGGGAGAGGGGGAGGGGGGAGAGCGGGGTGTTGGGGTTCATGCGACGGGGATGCCCGGAGGGGGGCGGCTGACTAACCGCTGTTACAAGGCCGTCGACATTTCAGGACAACATCGCCCTAAAGTACGGACGTTCGACTGCCGAGAGGCGGAATTGGTGCCGGTGAGGGGGTTTGAAGGGGATCGTCCTGCGGTTTCGCTCCCCTCGGACGGAGGGGTTCCGCCGGGCCCGCGGCCGAGCCGGCGAGGGCCTACGGAACGCTCCACGGTCCCGAGACGCGCACTCGCACACGTGGACGCCCGCCTCCCGGCACGTGCCGCGCCCCCAACTCACGCCCTCGCGCCGGGAGCTCCCGCCCGCCCGCCGACAATTCGGCTCGATCTAGCGGTCGCACGGGCGTGCGCGGGGCCTCGGCGGCCTGCGGGGGCGGTGGGGTTCGGCCGATCGCGCCGTGGGCGTCCTGCCCCAGACCGCCCGCCCGTCCGCCCCGCGGGGCGCGCCGCAGCGCGTCGTCGGCGGGGGCGTTGCCCCGGTAGGGGGTCTGGGGGCGCCTGCCCCCAGACCGCTCACCCCGCAGCTACGCCGACCCGTCGCAGTCCTGCGCCCGCAGTGCGCGGGACAGGTCCGACCTTGCCTCCAGGACCAGGCGGCGCAGCGCCGGTGGCGCGCCCTCGTGGGTCGTCAGCCAGGCGTCCGTCGCACGCAGCGTCGCGTCGTCGTCCTGGAGGCTCGGGTACAGGCCCCTCACCACGTCCATCGCGATCTGGATCGACCGCTCCTCCCACACCCGCTCGATCGCCTCGAAGTACTTCGCCGCGTACGGCGCCAGCAGCTCCCGCTGGCCCGGCTGTGCGAAGCCCGAGATCGTCGCCTCCACCAGGGCGTTGGACAGCGTGTCCGACTCCACCACCTGGGCCCACGCCTGGTCCTTCACCGCCGCCGACGGGCGGGCCGCCAGGCAGCGGATCTGGTGGCGCTTGCCCGACGCCGTGTCGTCGCGCCGCAGTTCGGCCGCCACGAACTCCTCGTCCGCCGCCCCGTGCGACGCCAGCGGCTCCACGAACGCCCACCGCAGCTCCTGGTCCACGTCCAGGCCGTCGATCTTCGCCGTGCCCTCCAGCAGGCCGTGCAGCAGCTGGAGATCCGACTCCGAGTCCGCCGTCGCGGCGAAGAACCTCGCCCACGTCAGCTGGTGCTGGCTCCCCGGCTCCGCCAGCCGCAGCTCGCGCAGGGCGCCCTCCGCCAGCAGCCGCGCGCCCTCCTCGCGCCACGCCGGCGCCGCGTAGTGCACGAGCGCCGCGCGGGTCCACGCGTGCAGCATCTGGAGCACGCCGATGTCCGACTCGCGCCCCGCGAACCGCAGCACCAGGTCGACGAAGTCCCGCGCCGGCATCAGCGCGTCGCGCGTCAGGTTCCACAGCGCCGACCAGCACAGGGCCCGCGCCAGCGGGTCCTCGATGTCTCCGAGCCGGGCGCGCAGCGTCTCCAGCGAGCCCTCGTCGAAGCGGATCTTGCAGTAGGTCAGGTCGTCGTCGTTCACCAGGACGAGCTCGGGCCTCTCCGCCCCCGCCAGCTCCGCCACGACCGTCCGCACGCCCGTCACGTCGACCTCGGCGCGCGCGTACCGCACGAGCTCCGTGCCCTCGTGCCGGTACAGCCCCACCGCGACCCGGTGCGGCCGCAGCACGTCGCCGTCCTGCACCACCGCGAGCTCGGTGATCCGGTCCCCGGCGTCGTACACGACCACCGGCGTCAGGGAGTTGACCCCCGACGTCTCCAGCCAGGACCGCGACCACGCCTTCATGTCGCGGCCCGACGTCTCCTCCAGCACCGACAACAGGTCGCCCAGCCGCGTGTTCCCGTACGCGTGACGCTTGAAGTACCGCCGCGCCCCCTCCAGGAACGCGTCCCGCCCCGCGTACGCCACCAGCTGCTTCAGGACCGACGCGCCCTTCGCGTACGTGATCCCGTCGAAGTTCAGCTTCGCGTCCTCCAGGTCGCGGATGTCCGCGGTCACCGGATGCGTCGACGGCAGCTGGTCCGCCCGGTACGCCCACGCCTTGCGGTTGTTGGCGAAGGTGACCCAGCTGTTGGTGAAGCGCGTCGCCTCGGCCAGCGAGAACGCCCCCATGAAGTCGGCGAACGACTCCTTCAGCCACAGGTCGTCCCACCACTGCATGGTGACCAGGTCGCCGAACCACATATGCGCCATCTCGTGCAGGATCACGTTCGCCCTGCGCTCGTACGACGCCTGGGTGACCTTCCCCCGGAAGACGAACTCCTCCCGGAAGGTCACGCACCCCGGGTTCTCCATCGCCCCGATGTTGTACTCCGGCACGAACGCCTGGTCGTACTTCCCGAACGGGTACGGGTAGTCGAAGTTGTCGTGGAAGAAGTCCAGTCCCTGCTTGGTGACCAGGAAGATGTCGTCCGCGTCGAAGTGCCTCGCCAGCCCCTTGCGGCACATCGCGCCCAGCGGGATCTCCAGCTCCGTGCCGTCGTCGAGCGTGCGGGTGTAGCGATCCGTCACATAGTGGTACGGACCGGCCACGACCGCCGTGATGTACGTCGAGATCGGCTTCGTCGGCTCGAACCGCCACACGCCGTCCTCGCCGAGCGCGCCCTCGCCGTTGCTCCACGCCGTCCAGCCCTCGGGCGCGGTCACCTGGAAGCTGAAGGGGGCCTTGAGGTCCGGCTGCTCGAAGTTCGCGAAGACGCGGCGGGCGTCCGCCGGCTCGTACTGCGTGTAGAGGTAGACCTCGCCGTCCTCCGGGTCGACGAAGCGGTGCAGCCCCTCGCCCGTGCGGCTGTACGCGCACTGCGCGTCCACGACCAGCACGTTCTGCTCCGCCAGCGAGTTCAGCGCGATCCGCGCCCCGTCGAAGACCGCCGCCGGGTCCAGCTTCTCGCCGTTGAGCGTGACGCTCGTCACCGCCGGCGCCAGCAGATCCGCGAACGTCGACGCGCCCGGCTCGGCCGACCGGAAGCGGATCGTCGTCACCGAACGGAAGGTGCGCGGCCCGGACCTCTCCTGCGCCTCTCCGACCGCCGAGCGCAGGTCGAGGGCCACCTCGTACCCGTCGACGGACAGCAGCTCGGCCCTTCGACGGGCCTCGTCGCGGGACAGATTCTCTCCGGGCACGGGCACTCCTTCGTGTCTCGTTCGAACACGGCCGATCCTCCCACGCACGCTTGGCACGCGGTATCGGGGAATCCCTCGACCGCGGGCCGCGTTGCCCTCCTCGAAGCACGACGAGGAAGTCCCGCAGAGGAGAGAGATGTCCGAGAACGCCGAGCCCGCCACGACCACGGCCGACTTCTGGTTCGACCCCCTGTGCCCCTGGGCGTGGATGACCTCCCGCTGGATGCTGGAGGTGGAGAAGGTCCGCGACGTCGCGGTGCGCTGGCACGTCATGAGCCTCGCCGTCCTCAACGAGGACAGGCTGGACGAGCTGCCGGAGCGGTACCGCGAGAGCATGAAGAACGCATGGGGCCCGGTCCGCGTCGTCGTCGCGGCGCAGCAGAAGTACGGCGACGACGTCGTCGGCCCGCTCTACACCGCCCTCGGGACCCGTTTCCACAACGAGGGCCAGGGCCCGACCCGCGAGGCGATCGCGGGCGCGCTGGAGGAGGTCGGCCTCCCCGCCGACCTGATCGACTACGCGGACCAGGACGTCTACGACACCGAGCTGCGCGCCTCCCACAAGGAGGGCATCGACAAGGTCGGCCAGGAGGTCGGCACCCCGGTCATCGCGGTCCCGGGCTCGGACGGCCGGCAGATAGCGTTCTTCGGCCCGGTCGTCACCCCGGCGCCCAAGGGCGAGGAGGCGGCGAGGCTCTGGGACGGCACGCTGATGGTCGCCTCGATCCCCGGCTTCTACGAGATCAAGCGCACCCGCACCCAGGGGCCGATCTTCGACTGAGCCCGTGCGACCGCGCTCCCGCGCGCGTCGACGCAGAAGTGCCCCGCGAGTCCTGTCCTCGCGGGGCACTTCCTCTTTTCCGCCTGCAGGTGAAGGTTGAGAAGACGATCACGAGCAGGACGCTTGGGGGTCCCTCGGTCCTTACGGCGCGACCAGCAGGTTCGTCGAGTGCGCCTTGGCGGCCGTGTAGCGCTTCGCCACGTCCTGCCAGTTGACGACCTGCCACATCGCGTCGATGAAGTCCACCTTCTGGTTCTTGTACTGGAGGTAGAAGGCGTGCTCCCAGGCGTCGAACACGAGGATCGGGACCGAGCCCTGGCCGACGTTGCCCTGGTGGTCGTAGATCTGCTCGACGATCAGGCGGCCGCTGAGCGGCTCGTACGCCAGCACGCCCCAGCCCGAGCCCTGCGTCGTCGCCGACGCCTTGGTCAGCTGGGTCTTGAACTTGGCGAAGGAGCCGAAGGACTCGGCGATGGCGTCCGCGAGCTCGCCCACGCCGTCCTTGTCGAGCGGCTCGCCGCCGCCGTCGCCCGTCATGTTGTGCCAGTAGATGCTGTGCAGGATGTGGCCGGAGAGGTGGAACGCGAGGCTCTTCTCGAGGCCGTTGATCGCGCCCCACGCCTCCTTGTCGCGTGCCTCGGCCAGCTGCTCGAGCGTGTCGTTGGCGCCCTTGACGTAGGCCGCGTGGTGCTTGTCGTGGTGGAGCTCGATGATCTGCGGGTTGATGACCGGCTCGAGCGCCGCGTAGTCGTACGGAAGTTCAGGAAGTGTGTACATGGCCATGTCCGGACGGTCCCTCCGACTGCTTATTGCGCATCCTATGCAAATGCACCGTAGCAGCAGGCGCCACCGGAGTTGATCAGGCGATGGTCCTAGGTCCGAGGACCCCCCTGGTGCTCTTCCACAGCCCGCTCGGACCGGGCGCGCGCACGGGACGACGCCAGCCGGCCCAGGTGCTCCTCGTAGGCGCGCGCGTAGAACGCCGACCGCTCCGGGTTCGGCTCGAGGACCGCCGTCGGCGCGGTCCACGACGCGACGTCCAGTTCCACGCCGTACCGCTCCGCCGCCGCCAGCACCGCGCCGCGCGCCCCCACCTCGCCCTCCACGATCCGCAGCGGCCGGCCCAGCACATCGGCGAACAGCCGCATCCACGCCGGGGACCGGGTGCCGCCGCCGCAGATCGCGAGGGACCCGGTCAGGCCCGCCGCCTCCAGGCAGTGGCGGGCGGCGAAGCCGATGCCCTCGCAGGTCGCGCGGATCAGATCCGCCTTGGTCGACTCCAGCGACACGCCGGTCAGCTCGGCCCGCAGCCGCGGCTCGACGAAGGGGGCCCGCTCCCCGGACGGCGCGAAGTACGGCTGCACACGGACCCCGTTCGCGCCCGCCGGGGCCCCCGCCAGCAGGGCGTCGACCTCTGTGTGGGGCACGCCCGTGGTGTTCAGCACCCAGTCCAGCGCGGCCGTGCCCACCATCGCGGGCATCGCGCGCAGCCAGCGCCCGGGACGGTCGGTCGAGATGTACAGCCCGGCCGGCTCGCCCGTCAGGTCCAGCTCGCAGGCGGCGACCAGAGAGGCCAGACAGGTGCCGACGATCAGCAGCCCGTCGCCCGGCTCGGTCACGCCCGCGCCCAGCGCGCAGGCGGGCAGGTCGTAGGGGCCGTTGGCGATGCGCGTCCCCGTCGGCAGCTCGCCGACGGCGACCGGGTCGCTGACCGGGGCGAGGAGCTCGCGGCGGTGGGCGAGTCCGAGCGCGTCGAGGACCTCGGGGGAGTAGGCGCGGGTGCGCGGGTCGAGGAAGGGCATCGAGGCGTCGGAGACGTCGGTGGCCCGCACGCCGGTCAGCCGCTGGAAGACCATGTCCTTGCAGTAGAGCGCGGTCGCCGCCGCGTCCAGCGACTTCGGCTCGTGCCGGTCCAGCCAGGCCAGCACCGGCCCGGGGCAGCCCGGGAACATCGCGCTGCCCGTGCGCCGGAAGACGGACTCGAAGACGCCCGACGCCTGCCACCGGTCGACGAGCTCATGGGCCCGGCCGTCCATCCAGGAGATCGCCGGCCGCACCGGCCGCCCCGACTCGTCGACCAGCCAGACCCCGTCGCCCTGCCCGGTCAGGCCCACCAGCTCCACCGGCTCGCCCGCGCCGGCGGTCAGGGCGGCGAGCACGTCGACGACCGCGCCGTACACCTCGTCCATGTCCTGCTCGACCCGGCCGCCCCGGATGTCCAGGGCCACCGGCCGCGACTCGACGGCCAGGGCGCCTCCCCGCTCGTCGAAGGCCGCCGCCTTGACCGTCGATGTGCCCACGTCGATGCCGATGTACATCGCAGATCTCCTCAGGTCGTCGGGTCGTCAGGTCGCTGCGGGGCCGTGGGGGGGGGGGGGGGGCCGCGCCGGGCGCCGCCCGGGGAGCGGGGGGGGCGCGGGGGCGCCGCCCGCCGCGCCGCCCCCCCCCGCCGCCCCCCCGGGGGCGCGC
>NZ_JBFAYB010000076.1:0-45458 GCF_040681075.1 Streptomyces sp. NPDC051907
GGTGCCTCGGGGCGGGTCCGGATGGCTTCGTCGAGCGCGCCGGTCGGGAGGTTGCGGCCAGCGCCTGCGCCCGGGGGCTCTGGGCGAGGGCCAGGCGCCGTCACTCGGGCTTGGCGGAGTCCATCCCCGGCCGCGCCTTCCGCCACTCGCCGCGCGTGAAGTCCGGTATCTGCTGCGGCGCGCCCTTCGCCTTGATCGAGGCATGGCTCAGCGGAACCGGCGCGGTCCACGTCGCCGCGTCGTACACGTCGAAGTCCGGGACCAGGCCCAGCCGCATGCACTGCATCAGCCGGAAGACCATGATGTAGTCCATGCCGCCGTGGCCGCCCGGCGGGTTGGCGTGCTCCTTCCACAGCCAGTGGTCCCAGTCGGCATACTGGGCGAAGTCGGCCCACTTGTCGTCGGTGTGGTCGGGCTCGACATAGATCCGGGCGGGGTAGTCCTCGAAGACGCCCTTGGTGCCGCCGAGGCTGTTGACGCGGCTATAGGGGTGCGGCGTCGACACATCGTGCTCGAGCCGGATGACCCTGCCCTTCGCCGTCTGCACCATGGAGATCGTCCGGTCGCTCTCGATGTACGTCTCCTTCCAGCTCGGGTCGCCCGGCGGCATGTTGGCCCTGCGGTACTCGGCGAGGCCGAGCGCGGGGGTGCCGAAGCTGGAGATGCTCACCGCGCGGTCGCCGCGGTTGACGTCCATATAGTTGGCGACCGGGCCGAAGCCGTGGTTGGGGTAGAGATCGCCGCGCAGCCGCGTGTGCCACAGCCGCCGCCAGGGGCCCTCGTAGTAGTCGGGGTCGAACATCAGGCCGCGCAGATCGTGGTTGTACGCGCCCGCGCCGTGCAGCAGATCGCCGAACGTGCCGGCGTGCGCCATGCGCAGCACCCGCATCTCGTTTCTCCCGTAGCAGCAGTTCTCCAGCTGCATACAGTGCCGGCGGGTCCGCTCGGAGAGGTCGACGAGCTGCCACAGCTCGTCCATCCGCATCGCGACCGGACACTCGACGCCGACGTGCTTGCCGTTCAGCATCGCGGCCTTGGCCATCGCGAAGTGCACGTCCCAGGGCGTGGCCACATAGACGAAGTCGACGTCTGCGCGCTCGCAGAGGTTCTCGTAGTCGTGCTCGCCCTTGGCGTAGACGGCGGGCGCGGGCTGGCCGGCCTTGACGACCTTGGCCGACGCGCTCTCGACCTTGGCCTTGACCGGGTCGCAGAGGGCGACGACGCGGACGCCGGGGAGGGCCAGGAAGAGGTCGATCATGCTGCCGCCGCGGTTGCCGAGACCGATGATCCCGACGCGTACGACGCTGCGCCGCTCGAAGGCGACGCCCGCCATCGTGCGGCCCCGTCGGGCGGGCGCGGCGGCCTCGCCGGACGTGCCGGAGGCCCCGGCGGCGCCGGCCGCGGCGGTCCCCTCGGGCTCCGCGGCCGAGGCGGCGCCCGTCCCCAGCGCGCCGAGGGCGAGCCCCGCGCCCGCCGCGCCGGCGGTGGTCCGCAGGACGGAGCGGCGGCTCAGCGCGCCCTCGTCGCCTTCTTCCTCACCGTGGTTGTGGTGTGCTGCGTCGTTCATCGAGCCTCCAGGAGAGCTGACGTTGCGCGGCTGGTACACGAACCTCGGTAAGGACCCTGGTAGTTGGTGCTGCTGATGCGCAAGAGCTCAGTTTGGACTCTCGTTCCGGGTCCTTGGACTCTTCTGCGCGGGGGCGGATCGGCCTGACGACGCGGCTGCGCCCCGGCTCTACGACGCGACGGCGCCCCGGCTCTACGACGCGACGGCGCCCGGGCTCTGCGACGCGACGGGGCGGCCGTGACCGGCCTTCAGCAGCCGCGTCCCGGGCCGTCGACGAGGGCGGACAGCAGACCGCCGAAGACCTCGCGCTGCTCGGGCGTGAGCGGGGCCAGGATGTCCTCCGCGGCCGCGCGGCGCGCGTGGCGCAGCGCCCTCAGCACGGCGCGACCCCGGTCGGTGATCTCGATCCTTATCACCCGGCGATTGGTCGGATCGGGGGCGCGGCGCACGCAGTCGCTCGCCTCCAGGCCGTCGACGAGGCTGGTGACGGCGCGTGGCACCACTTCCAGCCGGGCGGCGAGATCGGCCATCCGCGGCGGCTCGTCGTAGTGCGCCACGGTCCGCAGCAGACGGGACTGCGCGGGGGTGATCGCGACGTCGAGCGACTCCAGCTGGCGCTTCTGGCTGCGGTGGAGCCGTCGGCTGAGCCGCAGCAGCTGCTCGGCCAGCAGGCCGTCGGGGTCGGGGGAGCTCATGCTGGGAACAGTATCAGGACCGCGGTCATTGTGAAGATAGGTAACAATGAGCTATGCTCGCAAAGATCTTTGCTGCTCTGCCCGACGGACCTGACTGTCCTGGCCCGTCCCTCGTTGGTTTCTCACCCTCGCTGTCACTCGACCTCTGAAGGAGCCCATGCGCCCCCAGGACCCGTCCGTCTGGACGCCGCCCCCGCCCGATCCGGAGCAGCCGCCCGCCCAGGTGCGGCGGATCCTCCGGCTCTTCCGTCCCTACCGCGGCCGGCTCGCCGTCGTCGGCCTGCTGGTCGCCGCCGCCTCGCTCGTCTCGGTCGCCTCGCCGTTCATGCTGCGCGAGATCCTCGACACCGCGATCCCGCAGGGCCGCACCGGGCTGCTCAGCCTGCTCGCGCTCGGCATGATCGCGACCGCCGTGCTGACCAGCGTCTTCGGCGTGCTCCAGACGCTGATCTCCACCACCGTCGGCCAGCGCGTGATGCACGATCTGCGCACCGCGGTCTACGCCCAGCTCCAGAGCATGCCGCTCGCCTTCTTCACCAGGACCCGCACCGGAGAGGTCCAGTCGCGCATCGCCAACGACATCGGCGGCATGCAGGCGACCGTGACCTCCACCGCGACCTCCCTGGTCTCCAATCTCACGGCCGTGGTCGCCACGGTCGTCGCGATGCTCGCGCTGGACTGGCGGCTCACCGCCGTGTCGCTGCTTCTGCTGCCGCTGTTCGTCTGGATCAGCCGCAGGGTCGGCCGCGAGCGCAAGAAGATCACCACGCAGCGGCAGAAGCAGATGGCCGCCATGGCCGCGACCGTCACCGAGTCGCTCTCCGTCAGCGGCATCCTGCTGGGCCGCACCATGGGCCGCGCGGACTCGCTCACCCAGTCCTTCGCAGACGAGTCCGAGAAGCTCGTCGACCTCGAAGTGCGCTCCAGCATGGCCGGCCGGTGGCGGATGGCCACCATCGGCATCGTGATGGCCGCGATGCCCGCGCTGATCTACTGGGCCGCCGGATTCGCGCTCCAGCCGGGCGGCACCGCGATCTCCATCGGCACGCTCGTCGCCTTCGTCTCGCTCCAACAGGGCCTGTTCCGGCCGGCCGTGAGCCTGCTCTCCACCGGAGTGCAGATGCAGGCCTCGCTCGCCCTCTTCCAGCGGATCTTCGAGTATCTGGACCTGCGGGTGGACATCACCGAGCCCGCGAAGCCCGTCCCGCTGGACAAGGTCCGCGGCGAAGTGCGGTTCGACGGCGTCGACTTCGCCTACGACGACAAGCAGGCACGACCCACCCTCGACGGGATCGACGTCACGGTCCCCGCGGGCGGCAGCCTGGCCGTCGTCGGGCCGACCGGCTCCGGCAAGTCCACGCTCAGCTATCTGGTGCCGCGGCTGTACGACGTGAGCCGAGGCCGGGTCACCCTCGACGGAGTCGACGTACGCGACCTCGACTTCGACACCCTCGCCCGGGCCGTGGGCGTCGTCTCCCAGGAGACGTATCTCTTCCACGCCTCCGTCGCCGACAATCTGCGCTTCGCCAAGCCGGACGCGACCGACGAGGAGATCGCCGCGGCGGCGCGCGCCGCGCAGATCCACGACCACATCGCGTCCCTGCCCGACGGCTACGACACCCTCGTCGGCGAGCGCGGCTACCGCTTCTCCGGAGGCGAGAAGCAGCGGCTCGCCATCGCCCGCACCATCCTGCGCGATCCGCCCGTGCTCATCCTCGACGAGGCGACCAGCGCCCTCGACACCCGTACGGAGCATGCTGTCCAGCGAGCCATCGACGCGCTCTCCGAGGGCCGCACCACCATCACCATCGCGCACCGGCTCTCCACCGTCAGGGACGCCGACCAGATCGTCGTCCTCGACGCCGGGCGCATAGCCGAGCGCGGCAGCCATGAGGAGCTGCTCGACCGGGACGGGCGCTATGCCGCCCTGGTGCGCAGGGACGCCGAGTTGGCCCCCGTGGCGCCCTGATCGGGGACGCCCCCGACGCCCTACGGCAAGTCCGGCGCAGGTCCGGCCCGTTCGGCACACCCCCGACTTCGGAGGCTCTCGTTCCGTACGGCATGATCACCGCCCATGAGAGCTCTTCATGGGGTGGAACTCCCCGGATTCCGACCTGTTGACCACGACGTATGGGCGAACGACGAAGGCGATGTGCTGTCGCTGCACCTCTTCGGCCTGGCGCCCGACCTGCCCGCTTCGCTCGACGACGGGCCCGCGCTGCGCGCCGCGCTCACCCGCCACACCGCGGAGGCCGGCGGCGGTCTGATCGAGGCGTCGGTCAAAACGCTCGGCGAGCTTCCCGCACTGCGGCAGATAGTGAAGCTGCCGCTGCCCGGACAGCCCACGGGCCAGGCGTTCATCGGCAGTTTCACCGTGCCCCGCGCCACCTGTAGCACCGTGGTGAAGATCATGGCGCCGGAGCGCGGGACGACGGGGATACGGGAGGCGACGGTGATGGCCCAGGTCGGCCACGAGGCGTACTTCCGGCCGCACCCGTACGCCCCCGAGGTCCAGGGCGGCCTGCCCTTCCACGCCGCCGACCATGTGCAGTGGGACGCGCAGTTCCCCGACCACCCGCTGTCCCGGGTGCGGCGGACGCTGGCCGATCTGGCCGAAGTGGTTCAGGTCGATCCGGGGTTCGCGGCGCTGCCGCCCTTCTCGCGCTGAGCCGCCCGTGTCGCCCCGCGCCGGGCGCCGGGTTCGGCGCCCGGCGCGGGTTAGCGTGACCATATGAGGAACGAACCGTCGTCGGCCGGGCCCGGGCGCAGGTTCCGTCTGAGCGGCCGTGGCTGGCTGATCCTGATCGTCAGCGCGGCCCTGATCGCGGCCGCCGCAGTGCTCACGCCGCTGCTGCTCAGAGAAACCGAGTCGCAGAAGGCCTCGCTGCTGGTCCCCGAGGGATGGCGGGCCGCCCAGGTGTACGCGGCCGTCGACAAGGCCCTGGACGAGCCGCCCGGCACCGCGCGCAAGGCGGCCCGCTCGGCGGGGCTGAAGCTGCCCGCCGACGCCAAGGGCAACCCCGAGGGATACCTCTTTCCCGCCACGTATCCGATCGACGACCAGACGACCCCGAAGAGCCTGCTCGCGTACATGGTCGCCACCGCGAACGAGCGGTTCGGGGCCGAGCGCATCGCGAACGGCGCGCAGCGCAGCGGGGTGACGGTCTATCAGACGGTGAGCATCGCCAGCATCGTGCAGGCCGAGGCGGACACGCCCGAGGACATGGGGAAGGTCGCCCGGGTCGTCTACAACCGGCTCGAGCGCGGGATGCCGCTCCAGATGGACTCGACCCTCAACTACGCGCTGAATCGCAGCACTTTGGACACCACGGCCGACGACACCAAGATCGACAGTCCGTACAACAGCTATGAGCGCAAGGGGCTGCCGCCCACGCCCATCGCCAACCCGGGCGAGCAGGCGGTGAACGCGGCGATCGAGCCGCCGCGCGGCGACTGGCTCTACTTCGTCACCGTCGCCCCCGGGGACACCCGGTTCACCAGCGACTACGAGGAGCACCAGCGCAATGTGGAGGAGTTCAACGCCCACCGCAGCAGCGCGCGCGGCGCCGAAGACGGCGGCTGAGGAAGGCGGCTGAGGAGGGGGCTGACGACGGTGGCTCGCGCGGCGCCGAAGACGGCGGCTGACGGCGCCTGAGGGCGGGACTGAGGGCGCCTCAGAATGCTGAGGCCGGCGCCGGCGCCCGCTCCAACAGCCGCTTGACGTCCCGCACCGCCGCCCGGCCCGCACGGTTCGCGCCGATGGTGGAGGCCGAGGGCCCGTAGCCGACGAGGTGGACGCGTTCGTCGCGCACGGCGCGCGTGCCCTCCAGCTGGATGCCGCCGCCCGGCTCGCGCAGCCGCAGCGGCGCCAGATGGTCGACCGCCGCGCGGAAGCCGGTCGCCCACAAGATCGCGTCCGCCTCCACGCTCCGACCGTCGTCCCAGGCCACCCCCGTCGGGGTGATCCGGTCGAACATCGGCAGCCGGTCCAGGACGCCCGACGCGCGGGCGCGCCGCACCGCGTCGTTGAGCGGCAGCCCGGTCACCGAGACCACGCTCAGCGGCGGCAGCCCGCGCCGTACGCGCTCCTCCACCATGGCGACCGCCGAGCGCCCGGCGTCCTCGTCGAAGGGGCCCTCGCGGAAGACGGGCGGCCGGCGCGTCACCCAGGTCGTGTCCGCGGCGACCTCCGCGATCTCCATCAGATGCTGGGTGCCCGACGCCCCACCGCCCACCACGATCACGCGCTGCCCCGCGAACTCCTCGGGTCCCGGGTAATCCACGGTGTGCAACTGCCGCCCCTGGAAGCTCTCCTGGCCCGGATAGCGCGGCCAGAACGGGCGGTCCCAGGTGCCGGTCGCGTTGATCAGCGCCCGGGCCGACCAGATCCCCTGCGAGGTCTCCACCAGCAGCCGCCCGTCCTCGCCCTCGCGGACCGCCCTGACGTCCACCGGCCGCTGGACGCGCAGGTCGAAGCGCTCCTCGTACGCCGAGAAGTACGCGCCGATCACCTCGGACGAGGGCCGGGCGTCGTCCGCGCCGGTCAGCTCCATGCCCGGCAGCGCGTGCATGCCGTGCACCTTGCCGTAGGTGAGCGAGGGCCAGCGGAACTGCCATGCCCCGCCCGGCCGCGGCGCGTGGTCGAGCACCACGAAGTCGCGGTCCGGCTCCAGGCCGGCGCGCCGCAGATGGTAGGCGCCGGACAGCCCCGCCTGCCCGGCGCCGATGACGACCACGTCCACGTCTCGCACCCCGAAGTTGTTCACGCTTCTACTAACCGTGCCGGGGTCGTGGATCTTCCCGACCCCCGGCCCCCGGCCCCCGGAAGGCGGCGCGGGGACCACCGGGAGACCACACGGGACCGCACCGGCATCGGGACCACACCGGCAACGGGACCGCATCGACAACGGGGGCCACCCCGGCAAAACAGGGTCACCTCGGCAGCAGGGCCGCCGGCATCAGAGGAAGTTGACTCCCTGGGCCAGCGGCAGGCTGTCGGAGTAGTTCACGGTGTTCGTGGCCCGGCGCATATACGCCTTCCAGGCGTCCGAGCCGGACTCGCGGCCGCCTCCCGTCTCCTTCTCGCCGCCGAACGCCCCGCCGATCTCGGCCCCGGAGGTACCGATGTTGACGTTGGCGATCCCGCAGTCCGAGCCGTCGGCGCCCAGGAAGCGCTCCGCCTCCCGCTGGTCCTGGGTGAAGATGCTGGACGACAGGCCCTGGGGGACCCCGTTGTGCAGCGCGACGGCCTCGTCCAGGGTCCGGTAGGCGAGCACGTACAGAATCGGCGCGAAGGTCTCCTGACGCACCACCGCGGTCTGCTCCGGCATCCGCACCACCGCGGGCCGGACGTACACCGCGCCCGGCGCCTCGGCCGCCAGCAGTCGGTCGCCGCCCGTCAGCAGCTTCCCGCCGTCCGCCTGGGCCGCGGCCAGCGCCTGGTCCATCGCCTGGTGCGCGGACGCCGAGATCAGCGGCCCGACCAGGGTGTCCGCGTCGAACGGATCGCCCACGGGCAGCTGGCCGTACGCGTGGACGATCTTCTCGACCAGCGCGTCCACGACGTCCTCGTGGACGATCAGCCGCCGCAGACTGGTGCAGCGCTGACCCGCGGTGCCCGCCGCGGAGAACACGATTCCGCGGACGGCGAGCCCGAGGTCGGCGGAGGGGGTGACGACGGCCGCGTTGTTGCCGCCCAGCTCCAGCAGACATCGGCCGAACCGGGCCGCCACCCGCGGACCCACCTCGCGGCCCATCCGCACCGACCCGGTCGCGCTCACCAGGGCCACCCGCTCGTCGTCGACCAGCCGCTCGCCCGTCTCGCGCGCGCCCAGCAGCAGCCGGTGCACCCCGTCCGGCGCGCCGACGTCCGCGGCGGCCCGGGCGAGCAGCGCGTCGCAGGCCAGCGCGGTCAGCGGGGTCAGCTCCGAGGGCTTCCAGACGACCGTGTCGCCGCAGACCAGAGCGATGGCGGTGTTCCAGGACCAGACGGCGACGGGGAAGTTGAACGCCGAGATCACCCCGACCACGCCCAGCGGGTGCCAGCTCTCCGAGAGACGGTGTCCGGGCCGCTCCGAGGCCATCGTTCGCCCGTACAGCTGCCGGGAGAGACCGACCGCGAAGTCGCAGATGTCGATCATCTCCTGGACCTCGCCGAGCGCCTCGGAACGGATCTTCCCGGCCTCGACCGTGACCAGGTCCGCCAGATCCTCCTTGTGCTCGGTCAGCAGCGCGCCCAGCCGCTTGACCAGCGCCCCGCGCTGCGGCGCGGGCACGGTCCGCCAGGCCGCGAACGCCTGCGCCGCCTCGCCGATCGCCGCGTCCGCCTCCTGCTCGGTGGTGGCGGGCAGCGTGAAGAGCGTCGCGCCGGTGAGCGGCGTACGGGCGATCACCTCGCCGCCGCCCTCGGGCAGCCGCACACCGCAGCGCAGCAGGCTCTCCTGCGCCCTGGCCCGCAGCGATTCGTCGTCGGGGAGAGTGCCGTTGCTGTTCATGGTCACAACGCGTCCTTGGGGAGTCCGAGGCCCTGGCGGGCCTGCCGAAGCGAGCTGTCCTGCTGAGCGGCGTACAGGTCGAAGGGGTCGTGCACCGGGCGCTCCAGCACGCCGGAGAGCCAGTCCTGGTCGTAGTGCGCGCCGGTGGCGAAGGCGTCGTGGGCGCCCTCGTCGGCGAGGTTCGACTGGAAGATCCCGGCGGCCGACCGGGGCAGGAAGTCCTCGTAGACGATGGGACAGGCGCTCAGCCAGCCGCCGTCGAGGAGGCCCGCGAGATCGTCGGGCGGGCGGCTGCCGTCGCGCGGCCGGTCGACGGCCGGCTCGAACCGGAAGTACGCCAGGCTCTCGATCGCCAGTCGCCGTTCGGTCCGCGGGAAGCGGGCGGCCCACCTCTCGGCCGGCTCGCCGACGAGCTCGTCGTACAGCGCCCGGCCCGCCCTGGTCAGCGCGGCGCCGCGCGCCTCGACCTCGCCGAACCGGACCCGCAGCGTGCCCTCGCCGATGCTGCCGTCCCTCTCGCGGAAGCGGCGCGGCTCGGCCAGCGCGCGGAAGGACGTCTGCCGCAGCAGCACGTCGGGGCCGTCCCAGCGGGGCGGTCCCTGGATCCGGTCGATCATGGTGATGCCGCGGTGCGCCATCCGCCGGTACAGCTCGTCGATGTCCAGCACGCGGGGCGTGAGGTGGTTGATGTGCGTGCTGGCGACCCCGCCGACGTCGGCGGCCACGGCGGAGATCCGCTCCAGCTCGGTGTACCAGGCGCGGTCCACCGGCTCGGGGGAGAGCTCGAAGGCCGCCACCGCGAGGGCGAGGAACCGTTCGGCCCGCTGCTCGTCGAGGCCCCCGTCCCGCTCGGCCGCAGCGGCCAGCTCCAGCAGCGCGGGCGGGAACAGCTCCCGCCTGCCGAGGAAGCCCTCCAGCCGGCCCTGCAGCTCGGCGTCGAAGAAGCGCCGGTCGGCGGTGGCGAGCAGAGAGGTGAAGACCCGGAACGGATTGCGCTCCAGCTCCTCGGCGTCGACGGGCCGGAACGCGGTGGAGACGACGGGGACCGCGCTGGGCGCGGCCTCGCGCAGATCGTAGAAGCCCACCGGCGCCATGCCGAGCGCGGCGAAGATCTGGGCGGCCTGGCGCATCTCGCGGGGCGTGCCGACCCGGATCGCGCCGTGCCGCTCGGCGGTGACCCGCGCGATGCCGCCGAGCCGCCCCGCGTCGCCGCCCCTGCCGATCACCTCGTCGTTGACGTGCGCGGACACCTCCAACAGCGTGGTGTACGCAGGGACTTCCTTGCCGTACATGTCGGAGAGCCGACGTGCGAACGCGGCCCGCAGCCGCCAGGTGGGGATCACCCGGTCCTCCTTCCCGATCTTCCCGATCTTGTTCCCGATCGTCTGGTCGTCTCGGTCGTCCTGTCCGTCTCGGTCGCCTCGGTCGTCTGGTCCTCCGATGTCCCGGTCAGATGATGTGCGCCTCGGGGCGGACGGCCGCCTCGGCGGCGCCCTGGAAGCGGGCCGCCGACAGCGGTCCGACGTCGATGAACGGCGTACGGCCCAGATACAGATCGCGGACGATCTCGCCGACCGCCGGGGCCTGGAGGAATCCATGCCCGGAGAACCCGGTGGCGTAGAGGAAGCCGCCCACCTCGTGCGCCCGGCCGATCAGCGCGTTGCAGTCCGGCGTCATCTCGTACAGCCCCGCCCAGCCGCTCTTCGCCTCGATATCGGCCAGGGCGGGGACCCGCCGTCGTGCCGCCGCACGGAACGGCTCCAGCCACTCCCGGCTGAACTCCCGCTCGAATCCCGGCTCCTGGCGCGGGTCGGACAGGCCGAGGACCAGGCCGCCGGCGCGGTCGCCGTGGAAGTAGAGCGTCGAGTCGAAGTCCAGAGTGAAGGGGACGCGCGGCGGAGCGGGGCTCAGCGGTCCGGTCAGCGCGATCTGCCGGCGCAGCGGCGTGACCGGGAGGTCCACGCCCGCCATCGCGCCGACGGCCGCCGACCACGCGCCCGCCGCGCACACCACGGCCCGGGTCTGCACCGTCCCGTCCGTCGTGCGCACCGCCCGCACCTCGCCGCCCTCGGCGTCGACGCCGAGGACGGAGCAGTGCGTGCGCACCGTCGCGCCGAGCCGCCGGGCCGCGCGCAGATAGCCGTTCACGGCTTCCTTGGGCAGCGCGTACCCGTCGTCGGGGGAGTAGGCGGCGGCGACCACGGAGCGGGGATCGAGATACGGGCACAGGGCGTGGGCCTCGGCGGGGGTGATGATCCGGCTGTCGACGCCGAGGCCGTTCTGTACGTCGACGGCCTGCTGGAACGCCGCCGCGTCCGCCTCGCTGCCGAGGAGGAAGAGATAGCCGACGCTGTCGACGCCGACGTCCGCGCCGGGGCGGGCGGCGAAGGCCCGCCAGGCCTCCAGGCTGCGCTGCCCGAGACGGATGTTGAGCGGGTCGGAGAACTGCGCGCGGATCCCGCCGATCGGCTTGCCCGACGAGCCGGAGGCCGGCTCGTCGCGCTCCAGCACCAGGACGTCGCTCACCCCCGCCTCCGCCAGATGGAAGGCGATGCTCGCTCCGACGACGCCGCCGCCGACGATGACGACCTCGGCCGACCGCGGCAGCGGGCCGGGGGCCGACGTCTGGGAGATCCGCGGCGCCGGCGACGCCTCGGCCGGCTCGGACTCGGATGACACAGCACTGTGAACCATGAAGAGCCGTCCCGTCTGCTCGATACATCCTCGTACATCTCAGTACTTCCCGGTATGCCGAGGTACGAGGCAGGGCTCGTGCGGTGTCAGCCATGGTGACCGGACGCCACTCTTGGCGTCCATTGACAGTTACAGCAGTCGATCTTTTAGATCGTCTCTATGGAACTGGGCGGTACGCATCTGCGCGCACTGGTGGAACTGTCCCGTTGCGGCACCATGACGGCGGCGGCCGCCGCGCTCGGCTATACGACCGGCGCGATCTCCCAGCAGATCGCCCAGCTGGAGAGGACCGCGGGCGCGGAGCTGATCCGGCGCGCGGGACGGCGGGTCGAGCTCACCGACGCCGGGCTCACGCTCGTCGACCACGCCGGCCGCATTCTGCGCGCCCAGGCGGAGGCGGCCGCCGCCCTGGAGCGGACCCGCACCGAGATCTCCGCGCGGCTGCGGCTCGGCGTCTTCGGCACGGCCGCCGCCGCGTTCCTGCCGCCTGCCCTGCGCTGGCTGGGCGAGCACCATCGGGGGGTGCGGGTGGCGAGCCACGAGGTGGACGTCGACCAGGCCCAGTCCGAGGTCGCCGCCGGGCGCGTGGACCTGGCGCTGGGCCTCGACTACCCCGACGCGCCGCTCGCCAGGGACGATTCGGCGGAGCTCGTACGGCTCCACTCGGAGCGGTTCTCGCTCGCCGTTCCGGCGGCCCGCGCGCCGTCGGCGGGCACGTCCTGGCGGCTCGCCGAGCTGGCCGAACGGGACTGGATCCTGCCCGCACCGGGGTCGTACTACGGCCGGGCCGTGCGCACGGCCTGCCGCCGGGCGGGCTTCGAGCCGCGCGTCGCGCACGAGGTCACCGACACGGCGACCTCGCTGGCCATGGTCGGGGCGGGCCTGGGCGTGGCCCCGCTGACTGCGCTGATGCTGCGGCTGCGCTCCGAGGGCATCGCCCCGGTGCCGCTCGACGACCTGGTCGAACGCCATGTGGTCGTCGCCGTCCGCGCGGCCTCCCGGGGACGACCGTCGGTGGAGGTCCTGATCGAGGCGCTGCGCCGGGCGGCGACGGGCGAGACGGGCGACCACGGGAGCCTGGCGCCTCCACGCGAGGAGCGCCCGCGCCGCGGATCCCCGACGATGGAGGGATGAGCGACGCATTCACCACGCGAACCCTGGCGGTGACGACCGGAACGAAAGAGGTCGTCGTGGACCTGACGGCCGACTGCGCCTCGTTCCTGCGGGAGGTCGCACAGGGCAGAAGCGGGCTCCTGAACGTGTTCACCCCGCACGCGACGACCGGAGTCGCCTTGATCGAGACCGGCGCGGGCAGCGACGACGACCTGCTGGCCGCCCTCCACTCCGTCCTCCCGGCCGACGACCGCTGGCAGCACCGCCACGGCAGCCCGGGCCACGGCCGCGACCACGTCCTGCCCGCGCTGGTCCCGCCGCACGCGACGCTCCCGGTCGTGGACGGCGAACTGGCGCTGGGCACCTGGCAGTCCGTCTGCCTGGTCGACACCAACAAAGACAACCCCAACCGTCAAGTGCGGTTGACTTTCCTCGGGTAGCGGTCGCGAGCGCGACCATGCCCGGCATCCCCGGCTCCCCCACGTGGCGTTCTTGTCTGCCGTTCCTTGTGACGCGACGCGGCCGGCGCAGCCGCGTCCGACCAGCAGCCGCCTGCCGTGAGCCGTCAGCCGGGCATTACCGTGGGACACGGAGGTCAGACCGGAATCTACCTGGTCGAATGACGCCGAGGACTGTGCAGTCGGCTCCCGCCGGGGACGATGACGTTTCTCCGAAGGCATCGGCTGGTTGTGCGGGGAGGGTTGCGCAGGAGCGACCACTGGGGAATGGACACGCGGACGTGGTGGGGAATGGAGACGCGGTGGAACCGGCGTGGGGCGGGACGGCGACGATGCTGGTCGGCAGAGCCGACGAACTGAAGCGGCTCGTCTCGGTGATCGGCAGTCTGGGGCAGGACGGCGTTCCCGCTGTCGTGGACATCGCCGGGGACGCCGGCATGGGGAAGAGCCGACTGCTGAGCGAGCTCTGTGCGCGGGCGCGGCAGAATGGGCTGACCGTGCTGCGCGGCAGGGCCACGGAGTACGAGCAGCACACTCCGTTCCAGACGTTCACGGATGCGTTCGCCGACGTCGATCGTGCCTTTCTCGACTCGGACGCCGTGCCCGAGGCGGCGGCAACGGTGCTGCGCGGAGCCGACCGTGTGGAGGGCTCGGACTCGGGTTCGGGCAACCGCGACCGGTTCGGCCTCTATCGCGCCGTCGCGGACGTGCTGACCAGGCTCGGGGAGCGCGGCGGGTTGGTGATGGCCCTGGACGACCTGCACTGGGCGGATCCCGCGTCTTTGGAGTTGCTGGACCATGTGATCCGGCACCCGGTGGGCGGCCGGGTGCTTCTGGTCGTGGCCCGACGAGAACGACAGACGCCGCACTCCCTCGCCGCTGCTCTGACCCGCGGCGTCGACAGCGGGGCCGTACTGCGCATGGCGCTGCGACCGCTGCCCGAGCAGGCGTCGATCGAGGCGCTCGCCTCCGACCTGCCACCGGGCGACGCGCAGCAGATCTATGAGTCCAGCGAGGGCAACCCGCTGTATCTCCACTGCCTTCTGCACGCCTACCGGCAGGGCGCGTCGTCGCGCGGCACGACCGCCTCGGCCCACGACCACACCGCGTCCGCGGCGACGAGCGGACTGGGATCCCTGCTCCTGGACGAGCTGACCGCGCTGACCGCGGCGCAGCGCCGTACCGCCGAAGCGGTGGCGGTCCTCGGCGACCATGCCACGCCCGCCATGCTGAGCCTGACGACCGGACACACCACGCCGGAGGAACTCGACGACTGCGTCGGTGCGCTGGCGCGGCGCGATCTGCTGCGCATGGGGTCCGACGGCCGCTGGACCCTGCGTCACCCGCTGCTGCGGGCACTGGTCTACGAGAACACCGCCGTACCACGCCGTGCCGAGATCCACCGCGGCGCGGCGGACGAACTGGCCCGGGCAGGCGCCTCCGCCGCCGAGCGTGCTCATCACGTCGAGCGGTCGCTGGTCGGCTGGGATCCTGTGTCGGCGGCCGTGCTGACCGAGGCGGCAGCCCAGTGCGCCCACACGGCGCCCGCGACGTCCGCTCATCTGCTGGACGTCGTCCTGCGGCTCATGCCGGACACGCCCGCCTGCGCGCAGCAGCGTGGAGAGTTGACGCTGGCGCGCGCCAGAGCACTCGCTGTGGGCGGCAGCCTGCGGGAGAGCCGTGACCTGCTCCACACGCTGATCAGCAGGTCCGGGCAGGACGACGCAGCGCTGCGCAGGGACGCGATAGCGCTGTGCGCCATGATGGAACGGCATCTCGGACACTCCCCGGAAGCGACGGCCCTGCTGCGGCGGGAACTGGCCCGCAGCCCCGGCCCCGAGCCCCGCCAGGCGGTCTCCATGGGACTCGCGCTGGGCATGGCCGCCCTGAACACCGTCTCCTACCCCGACGTACGCGACGAGATCGAGCGCACCCTCGCGGTGGCCCGCTCCCACGGCGACCTCATGGGAGAGCTGGGGGCCTTGGCGCTGGCGGCGTTGGGAGAGGCATACGAAGGTCAGACGGCGGCGGCCCGCCGGTTCGCCGATGCCGCCGCCGGGCTCGCAGACGGTCTCATCGACCCCAACCTCACGGAGCTGTGCGAGTCGCTGGTGTGGCTGGCCTGGGCGGAAGGCCTGCTCGAGCGCTACGCCGACGCGGAACGCCACGCCGACCGGGGTCTGGACATCGCCCGCCGCAGCGGTCAGGTCCACGTCCTGCCCCACCTGCTGAGCAGCAAGGCCTTCGTGCACCTCAACACCTGTCGGCTGCCGTCCGCCCTGGAGTCGGCCGAAGAGGCGGAAGCCGTCGCACGCGCCATCGGCAGCAGCGATCTTCTGGCCTTCACCCTCTGCTTCAAGGCGCTGATCCTTCTCGTGCGGCGCCCCCTGGGCGACACCAGGGCCTTGACGACCGCCGAGGAGGCCGTGGCCGCGGCCGGTGGCAGCAGACACTGGTGGGCGTCGTTGGCCAAGTGCATGCTCGGTCACACGGCGCTTGTGAGCGGCGACCCGCGCCGTGCGCAGGAGTCCATCCTGAACGCCGGCGGTCCCGAACTCCTGGGGCTGCAGCCCTCCATACGCCCCGGCCAGCTGGACACCCTCGTCAGCACCGCCATCGCCGTCGGCGACGCCGAGCAGGCCGCACGCTGGGCCGCACGAGCCGTCGAGGAAGCCGACCGGATGGGTCTTCACGGTCAGCGCGGGGCGGCGCTGCGCGCCGAGGCGGCGCTCGCCCAGCACCACGGTGACAGCCGCGCGGCCGCAGACCTCTTCGAGCGAGCCGCGCAGGAGTACGCACCGTCCGGTGCGACGCTCTGGGAGGCGTACTCCTTGCTGCTGGCGACCGTCCAGGCGCAGGCCGCAGGCGACGGCTCGCGCGCCGTCGCGATGTGGGAGCGGGCCCGCCGCCTCGCCGACGACGGCGGCGCGCGCCTGCTGTCCGACCTGGCCTCGATGGTGCGCCCCCAGGCCGAGGAGACCTCGCGCGTGCCCACGGAGCTCGACCAACTGACCACACGTGAACGGGAGATCGCCGAGCTCGTCGCCGAAGGACTGAGCAACCAAGCCATCGCGACGAAGCTGTACCTCAGCCGCCGCACGGTCGAGACCCACCTGTCGGCCATCTACCGGAAGACCTCCGTGCCGTCCCGCTCGGCACTGGCCGGCCTCATGACGCGTGCGGCCCTGGACCGTCGCGCGTGAACAGCCCACCGCACGGCACACCGCAGTCGAGGCACGACGCATGGCTCAGGCCGTGACGTCCCGGTAGTCGCCGAGGCAGCGGAAGGCGCCCTCGGTCGCCCGGAACAGGTACATCGCGTCCGTGTAGCGGTAGGTGGACGAGTCGTAGCGCAGCCGTTTGGTGATTCCCCGGTAGTCGGTCTCGCGCAACCGGCCCACGATCGCGCCCCGTTCCTCGCGGGACGGGCCCGTCATGGCTCGGGCCACGAAGAGCGCCGCGTCGTAGGCCTCGGCGGAGTACCAGGGCGGGGCGGCGCCGAATCGTGCGCGGTAGGCGGCGACGAACGACTTCGCGGCTGTGGCCCGGGTCGGATCGAGGAAGGACGTGGCGAACACCCAGCCCTCGGCGGCGTCGCCCGCCGAGGCGAGGAAGCGGGAGTCGAGGGCGCGCTGGGTGGCCAGCCGCGCACCGGAGTAGCCGGCGGAGCCCAGCGCGCGGGCCAGTCGCGCGGCCCGCGCGTACCCGCCGGCGAACACCACCGCGTCCGCTCCCGCGTCCGTCACCGACTTCGCGAGGGCACGGAAGACGCCGTCCGAATCGTCCGCGGCGGCGAGGGTGCGCCGGACCGTGGTGCGCTGCCCCGATCGCAGGGCGTCGTCGACGCCCGCGCAGATCTTCCAGCTGAAGTCGCCCTCGGCCGCATCGTCGATCAGCACCGTCCTGCGGGCGTCGGCGGTGCGAACGAGGTACGCGGTGATCGGCGCCGTCAGGGTCGCGTCGCCGGGGCGGGTGGCCGCGTACACCCGGTACTTGGCGGAGTCCAGGTCGTCGAGTCCGACCGACACGGAGACCATCGGGAGCCCTGCCTGCTGGTAGAGGTCGAGGGCGGCCTTCGCGCAGACGTCGGTGGTCGGGCCGATCACGGCGCGGACCCGGTCGTCGGCCGCCAGCCGCCGGGCGACCTGCCGTGCCCGGGCCGTGCTGCCTTCGTCGTCGTGCACCTGGAGCGCCAGGTCGAAGCCACGGCCGGCGCGGGAGTTGAGGCGGTCGACGGCGAGCCGGACGCCGTTCTCCTGGGCGCGGCCCGTCGTACGGCCGCTGCCGCTCAGGTCGGCGTGCAGGGCGACCGTCAGACGCGGCAGCCGCGCCTCGGCGCCGTCCGCTGCCGAGGCGCGGCCGGGGCGGCTCGCCGTCCACCACGCCGCGGTTCCGCCGGCCGCCAGGACCCCGGCAGCCGAGCCCAGGACCAGGAAGCGGCGGCGCGTGGCGCCTCCCGGGCCGACGGCCGTCTCGTCGCCGGGCGCTGCGTCGGCCACCGTCGCCCCGGACGCCCCGGACGCCCCGGACACCTCGGTCGCGTCGACGGCGGGCAGAGCGAGCACGGCGGCCGAACGGCGCGCGATCAGCCGGGTCAGGGACTCGGGCAGCCAGCCCCCGCCCTCGCCCGTACCGTCCAGGGCCCGACGTATCTCGGCCACGGCCGGCCGGGAGCCGGGCTCCTTCGCCAGGCACCCCCGCAGCAGCGGCAGCAACGGCTCCGGCACGCCGTCCAGTTCCGGCTCGTCATGGACCGTGCGCATCAGCGTCTCGGCCGCGGCGCCATGCCCGAAGGGGCGCTCGCCCGTCACGGCGTACGCCAGCAGACAGCCGAGGGAGAAGACGTCGCTGGCCGGCCCGATCTCCCGGCCCCTGCCCTGCGCCTGCTCGGGGGAGAGGAACCCGGGGGAGCCGACCACCATCCCGCTGGCCGTGAGCGCGGTGTCCTCCGGCGTCCGGGCGATACCGAAGTCGATCATCCGGGGTCCGTCGACGGCGAGCAGCACATTGCCGGGCTTGACGTCCCGGTGCACAAGCCCCGCCCCGTGCACCGCGTCCAGCGCCTCGGCCAGCCGCGCGCCCAGGACGCGGACGGTCCCGTACGGCAGCGGCCCGCACTCCTCCACCGCCTCCGCCAGCGAGGGCCCCGGCACGAACGCCGTGGCGAGCCACGGCGACTCCGCGTCCGGGTCCGCTTCGAGCAGCGGCGCCACCCAGGGGTTGGCGACCCGGCCCCCCGTCTCCACCTCACGGCGGAAACGCGCCCGGAATCCCGCGTCGTCCGCATGCGTCGCGCGGATCACCTTCACCGCGGCGAGCCCGCCTCCGGGGGAGCGGGCCAGGTACACCACGCCCATGCCGCCCGCGCCCAGCCGACGCAGCAACCGGTAGCCCGCGATCCTGGCCGGGTCGGCTCCGCGCAACGGCTCCATCAGCGTCCCATCAGGTGGACACCTGGAAGGGCGCCGGACCCTGGTACGCGAACCGGCCGCCGTCGACCTTCCACAGATAGACCCCGCTGCCGTCGGGGACCAGGGCCCCGGTCGCCTTGTCGAACGCGAGGTTCTTGGAGATCCCCTTGTACGTGGCCGAGCGCAGCGCCGTCGTCAGGTTCTGCCGGGTGCGGCGCCCGGCGGTCAGCGAGCCCAGACTCCGCACGGCGAGCTGCGCCACGTCGTACGCCTCCACGGCGTACCGCTCCGGCTCCGCGTCGAAACGCTTGCGGTGAGCGGCTCTGAACGCCTTCGCCTCGGGTGCCACGGTGGCGTCCATGACCGGGGCGACGATCACCCAGCCGTCGGCCGCGTCCCCCGCGGCGGACAGGAACCGGGCGTCGAGCACTCCCTGCGCGGCGGCCCTGGCCCCCGGGAAGTCACGACTGCCCAGTTCCTTGGCCAGCAGCGCTGCCCGGTCGTGGTAGCCGGCGAAGACCACGGAGTCCGCGCCCCCGTCGAGCAGGGCGTCCATGGTCGGTCCGAAGTCGGTGCGCAGGGCGCTGACCACCTTCGGCACGGCCGGCTGCCGTGCCTTGCGCAGGAGGTTGACGAGGGTGCTGCTGATCTCCCAGCCGTAGGCGTCCGCCGCCCGGTCGTCGACGATCCCGACCGTGCGCGACTTCGCGGCCCCGCGCAGATACACGTCCAGGTAGAGCGGCAGGATCGTGTCCGTCACCCGGGCGTGCAGGAAGGACCGGCTGCCAGCCACCCCCAGCACGGTGGCGCCGGGCGACACCGCGATCACGGGCAGCCAGGCGGCGTGGTACGCCGCCAGCGAGGCCAGGGCGGTGGCGTCCGTGGTGGGACCGATCACGGCCAGCACGGAACGGTCGGCGACGAGCTTCGCGGCCGCCTCGGGCGCCCGGGCCGGATCGCCGCCGTCGTCCACCGTCTTCACGGCGAGTGTGAAGGGCGTGTCCGCACGGGAGTTGAACGCGTCGACCGCCAGCCGCAGCCCCCGCTCCTGAGCCCGGCCGACCGCCTTCTGGTCGCCGCTCAGGTCGGCGTGCAGACCGAGGGTGTGCACGGGACTGCTGGAGTTCGGGGCGGCTTTGTCGTTGTCGCCGTCACCGGAGAGCGCCGCCCACGCGGCCAGTCCGCCTCCGGCCGTGACCACCGCCGCGCCTCCGGCCAGCAGGAGGAGACGGCGTCTGCCGAGGGCACGGGCCGCGGGCTGCGCGGCCGCCGTGTCCGTCGCAGCGGCGTCGACGGACGCGGCGTCGACGTCGGTCTCGTCGATGGAGGGCAGCGCGAGCCCGGCGGCCGACCGTTCCGCGATCAGACGGACCAACGGCTCGGGGAGCCAGGCCTCGTCGCCGGGCGCCCGCTCCTCTTCGCCGGGAGTCTCGTCCTCGGGCGCTGGAGGGCGTACCGCCCGCAGGGCCTCCCGCGGGTCGGGGAGCGAGGCGGGCGACGAGGGCGTGGCGTTCGTGAGGGCCTCGGCCAGCGCCTCGGCCGTGGGCCGCAGCTCCGGGTCCTTGTCCAGAGCGCCGCCCACCACCTCGGCGAGCTCCGCCGGAACACCCTCCACGTCCGGCGCGTCGTGCACGGTGCGGTACAGCAGCGCGTCGATCGACCCGGTGCCGAACGGAGGGCGGCCGGTCGCCACGAAGGCCAGCAGGCAGCCCAACGAGAAGACGTCTCCGGCCGGTCCCGGATCCCGCTCGCCCCGCGCCTGTTCCGGCGGCAGGAACCCCGGCGTGCCGACGACGACACCGGTCGAGGTGAGCGCGGTGTCCTCGGGATCACGGGCCACACCGAAGTCGATCAGCCGTGGTCCGTCGAGTGCCAGGAGCACATTGCCGGGCTTGACGTCCCGATGCACGAGACCTGCCGCGTGGAGCTCCCCCAGCGCCTCGGCGAGCCGCGCCCCCAGCACCCGCAGGCTCCGCACCGGCAGCGGCCCGTGCGCGGCGACGGCCTCGCCGAGCGAGGGGCCGGGGATGAACGCGGTCGCCAGCCAGGGCTGCGCCGCCTCGGGGTCCGCGTCCACGAGGGGCGCCACCCACGGGCTGGTCATCCGGCGGGCCGTGTCCGCCTCGCGCCGGAACCGCTCCCGGAAGTCGGTGTCCTCGGCGTACTCGGCCTGGATCACCTTCAGGGCGACCAGGGCGCCGCCGGCCGAGCGGGCCAGGTACACCACACCCATGCCACCCGCGCCGAGCCGTCCGAGCAGCCGGTGGCCCGCCAGCTTGGCGGGGTCGGAAGTACGCAGCGGCTCCATCACTTCTCCTTCAGCCGCTGCTGGACGCGCGTCAGCATCTGAGCCAGGGCCGTGCTGCCCAGCTGTTCGAGTTCCTGCGCGGTGTTCCCCTTCGCGCCCGTCACGGAGACGGCCACGACGACCGTGCCCAGCCGGGCGACCATCCACCGGTACGGCTGTGCGGCGCCGCCGTTCCCGACGTACTCGCCGGCCTCGACGACGTAGTCGTCGCCGTACTCCTGCCCGCGGGCGCCGAAGGCAGTGCCGAGCGACATCAGACCCGTGATCCGCTCGTCGGACCGGGGTTGCTGTTCCGGGCAGCGCAGCACCTCTTCGAGGGTGGTGCTCAGCTGTTCGTCGGCGCCGAGGACAGAGGCGTGCACGGTGGCCACGGCCGTCGCCTCGACCGCGCCCCTGCCGCCGTCGGCAGGCAGCCTGCTGTAGCGGGACGCGCTCGCCAGCACCCCGCGCGGGAGCTTCTCCCGCTGCCAGCGACAGCTCTCGCTCAGCACCGCCCAGGTGCCCGGGGTGCTCTCGCCCGGATCCTGGGCGACGAAACCCTGGCCCCAGTCGCGCGGGGCGAGCACGACGGACCCGGCCAGTCGGCGCCCGTCCTTCGAGGTCCGGGGGACGAGGGAGGCGTCGGGCGTGAAGACGGCAGGGGCGGCGGACGAGCCGTCCGACGGGGTCGCCTCGGCGCTCGGCGACGTCCTGGCCGAGGGCGAGCCGCTCCGCCGGGAAGCCCCGTCGTCGGTCTGGGCGGAACACCCGGCCAGCAGACTTCCCGCCACCAGCAGGGTCGCCCAACTTCCCCGCATTCCACGGACGTTGTCTCTCACTCAGTCCCCTCAACACCGTTCGGCGCCGTCCAACTCGTCGAACGTAGACGGCTGGGAGGGAAGGGGCCTCGGTAGAACCACGTATCCGGCTACGTATTCCGCAGGTGCGCCTCCGGGGCAGGCCCGGCCGGCGCCCAGCCCAACGCGGGCCACCAGGCCGGGTGGAGGCGGTCGGGTTCGCTGTCCGGTGCATGGGACCAGGCTCCGGCGGCTTGGACGACCCGGTCCGGGCACTGAACCTACGTACTCGATTACGTAGTTCCCCCGACGCCTAGAGGAGATGCCGCGCAGGAGACTCACGCGACGGACGACGACGGGGGCTTCGATGACGGGCGGGTTCTCAGACGGCTGGACGGCGCTGCTGCTTTTCCCGGTGCTGCTGTGGGTGCCGTTCGGGCCCTTCATCATGGGCGCCCTGGGGGTGTGGTGCGCCCGTAGACCCGGCTCGCGGCCCCGGCTGTGGTCGGTGCTGGCGCCGCTGGAGCCGGTGGGGTTTCCGGTCACCCAGACGATGCTGCCCCTGGACGACTTGGACGATCCGGTCCAGAGGGACGACTTTCTGGGCGTGTTCTACGTCTTGGTCCTGGGCACAACGGTGCTGCCCTGGCTGCTCGGCTACGGCATCACGCGCGTGAGGCGCACCCTGCGCGCCCGCCGGGGCCGGGTCTGATGGCGACGCAGGACGGGGAGTCCGCCACCACGACCGCCCGAGCCTCTCTGGCGTTCCGCGGCGTCTCCGCGTACTTCGCCCTGTCGCTGGCCATCGCCGGGCTGTACGTGGCGTGGCTGTTCGGCGCGAAGGTCCTCGCCGGCGCCGGGTGGGTCGGCGCCCCGGGCCGGCTCGCGGTCGAGCGGTGCGTGGACCAGGAGTCGACCTCGTCCGACGGCGCCGTCGTCCGGACGTCCTGGTGCTCCGGCGCCTTCCGCCCGGACGACGGCGGACCGGAGATCGAGCACGTCATGCTCAAGGGCGGCCGCGGCGACGCGTACCTGCCGCCGCGGCGGGGAAGCAGGTGCTACGGCAACGCGCCGGACCGTCCGTGGTGGTGCAAGGGCGACCAGCCGACCTCGGTCGCGGTGCGCTATCTCGACGGCGAGGCGTGGACGTTCGGCAGCGGCCTGCTCGTGCCGGGTCCCGTGTCGCTCCTCGGCCTGTGCGGCTTCGGGGTGGGGCTGCTGCTGACCCTCCAGCAGACGGTGTGGCCGGACCCCGAACGGCGCCCGCGGTGGCTGCGGCGCCGCATCTACGACATCTGCGTGGTCGGAACGCTCAGTTGGGTGGTGCTACTGGCCGCGCTGGCGTTCGACGTCAACGGCTGACAACGGGTCCGCGGACTCAGTGAGCCCAAGCGGGACGGCCAACCTCCGGACTGATGGCCATCCGGGGCCCTTGTTCGTGTTGCGTGATGCCGTGGCGGCGCTCAGAGGGTCGGGAAGACCACTGCGAAGAACAGCCACAGCAGTACGGCCCAGAAGACCGCCGCCGCCAGCGACACGAGCAGAGAGCTGCGCCATCTCAGTACCAGGAACGGGAAGAGCACCAGGGCCGCCCAATGACCGGCCACGTCGATCGACAGGCGGGCGGCCTGACCGAGGGTTTCCGCGCGCCCCGCGGCGATCCTGCGCAGCAGCCGCTGGGAGACGAAACCGTACAGGCCGAAGACGATCGGGAAGAGCCACAGCGGGGTGATCGTGACCAGTTCGGACTCGGAGAACTCGTTGAACATGACCAGGTAGACGAGGGCGGCGCCCAACACGCCGGCCATCAGCGCGGTCACGTAGAGGGCGGTCAGGGCGGTCGGCTCCGCGGCGCCGGCCGGCGCGGGATGGGGCGCGAGCACGGGCGAGGCGTAGGGAACATCGGCCGACGGGGCCCGGACTACCTGGTGGCAGTGGGGGCAGCGGACGTCCTGCTCGGCTCGGTCGGCCGGAGCCGAGATCAGGTGCCCGCACGAGGCGTGGAACTCCACTTGCTGACGCTGGTTCATGCGTTGCCTTCCCTGTACCGCTCCCGTATTGCCCGACGCCGGTGACGTGTCGGTCGACCGAAAAACAGCTCCGACCTAAGGGAGGAGAACGCCAGAGAGCATCCAGCCTGCCCCGACGCACGGCTCGTGGAGCGATCCTCACAGCGGCGAGCCTTCCCGGCATCCGGGAAACTGCGTACTCGCACACGTAGTCGCGCGGACCCGTGGCCGGTACGGCTGGGCGAGGAGTCCGCGGCTGCCGTTCCGAGACGGCCTTGGACTGAATCTGCTTGCAAGGTCGCAGCTCAACAACCGGGAGCCGCCGCGGTCCAAGGACGTCGGCCGACCCTTTGGTGCCGCTGTCGCGGGGCCGGTATGCTGCCGGGCAGGCGGCCACGACCGCCGACCGCTGAAGGGGTCGTCCGCTCACGCCGGGGCCTCGTTGGTAGGCCAAGCCGTCCTTCGACGCATCGTGCACCTGAACCGCCTGCCTTCAGAGCGGCGTGTGCGTGAGGCGCGCTGCCGTACGGAGTCAGACATGCCTACGAGCCAGCCCAGGAAGTCGCGGAAGCGCACGCGGGAGATCCGAGAGCAGAGCCGGGCCGCCGGCACGCGGTACACCGAGGCGATGCGGGCGAACGACCGCACCCGAGCCGGCGGCCGGCAGTCGCCGCCGCCGCGCCTCGCCCCCAACCTGCTGCTGCCCCTCGTACAGGACGCCTTGGAAGGCCTGTACGCACTGGACGGGCTGCTCCTGAGGCTCCGGATGGACATGGTCCTGGACCATGAGGGGGTGCTGGTGGGCTACCGGGACAGCGAGGGCGTGCCGATCCCCGGCGCGCCGGTCGAGGACGTCTTCGAGGCGTACTGGCGGGTGCGCGACGCGCTGCCCGAAGGAACCGAGGAACTGGTGGACCGGACGGAGGAGTACCCGCCCGACATCCTGCTGCTGGTGGGCCCAGACGGTGGGAACGTGGTGCACCTGACCGCCGTTGAGGTGGCCGAAGCGGACCTCGCGCTGCTCGCCGCGTTCGCCGACGCACTCGACCGCGCTGCCGGCCCGCGCCCCGGCCCGGAGTTCGAGGCCCTGACTCAGGCGCTGGGCGAGCTCGGGCGAGTGCCCTACTACCCGTGGATGCCCGAGGGGGACGAGGCCACCGTCGCCGACTGGGTTCGGCGAGCACTGTCACCGGTCCTGCGCTCGCCCTTCGAGGGCCCGCGCGGCGCCGACGACCACGAGACGCTGTCCGGGATGCTGCGGTACGCCGAGGACTTGGGCTGGGACACCGTCACGGTAGACCAGGACGAGGAGGAGGCGGTCGAGCGCGTGATGCTGAACATGGTGCGCGCGGCGCTGCCGATCTGACGGGTCGCCCGGGCCGGGGCAGCCGCCCGTAAGGGAGGCCGTCGACGGACCGCTTTGGCCGGATCAGCACTCGACAGCCGGCTCAAGGCTCCCGAGCATGGCGCAAGACGTAGGGGCGCTACGGGGGTTCCCTGGGGTGTGCACGTGCCGGGTGTGGTTCCGCCGGAGCTCGTGCGGCGCGAGGCGAGGTAGGGGTTGAGCGGCCGTGAAGCGGATCGGGGACTACACGGTCGTTCGCCTGCTGGGCAGCGGAGGAATGGGCTCCGTCCATCTGGCGCGCTCGCGGTCCGGAAGGCTCGTGGCCATCAAGGTCATCCGGCCCGAGTACGCCGCCGACCCCCGGTTCAGGGAGCGCTTCCGCCAGGAGGTCGAGGCTGCCCGCAAGGTCGGAGGCTTCCATACGGCGGCGGTGGTCGACGCCGATCCGGACGCCCCGCAGCCGTGGATGGCCAGCGCGTACATCGAGGGACCGACCCTGCAGGCGGAGGTCGCCCGGCGCGGGCCGCTCTCCGAAGGGCAGTTGTGGCGGCTTGCCGCCGTGCTGGCCGAGGCGCTCAAGGCGATCCACAGCCACGGGCTCGTGCACCGCGATCTGAAGCCCGCCAACATCGTGCTGGCCTCCGACGGCCCCCGGGTCCTGGACTTCGGGGTCGCCCGGGCCGTGGAGGAGTCCCGGCTGACGACCGACGGCGTGGTGGTCGGCACTGCGGGGTACCACTCGCCGGAGCAGGCTCTCGGACATCCGGTCACAGGGGCGAGCGATGTGTTCGCTCTCGGCGCCGTCCTCGTCTCGGCGTCCGGCGGCAGCGCGTTCGGCCACGGCTCGCCCGCGGGACTGATGTACCGAGTGGTGCACGAGGACCCCGACCTCTCCACGGTGCCGCCGTCACTGCGGCCCCTGGTCCTCGCCTGCCTCCGCAAGGAGCCCTCCCGTCGCCCGACCCCACTCGAAGTGCTCGACCTGTGTGCGGCACACGTCGGGGCCGTCCCGCAGCACGACGACACGGTGCTGGACGACGAGCCGCCCCCTCCCGCCCCTGCGTCGGCGCCGTCGTCCGACCCGCCCCAGCCGCCGACGGTGACAGCAGAGAACCCCTCGCCTCCGCTTGCTGTGTACGTCGTTCGCAGGTCCGTCTGGTTCTTGCAGATCCTGCGCAACGCGCTCGGTGTGGCCGGACTCGTCGTCGGAGCGGTGCTGAGCGGCACGGACGCCTTCCCCGTCGCGGTACCGGTGACGGCCGCTGTCGCCGCCTCCCTGCTGGCCGTACGGCTCCTGGGCCTGCTCGGCACGGCCAAGGACAGCCTCACCCTCAGCAGCCGCGGCATCGGACTGGGCCCGCCGAACAACCTCGTGGTCATGCCCTGGCAGGAGATCAAGGCCCTGGAACTGACGCGGCACACCGGGTGGACGGAGCTGACCGTCCACCTCGACGTGGTGCGGCAGCTGCCCACGGGCTCCCACCACCCGACCTGGGTCCGCAGCGGCCGCGGCGTCACCCGCATCCGTGCCCGCAGACTCGCCCCGCTCGACACCACGCCCCAACTGACCGACGCCGTCCACGCGTTCGCGAGGTGGCGGCGGATCCGGGTGAGCGAGCGCTGAACCGTGCGAGCCCGTTGAACTGATTTCAGGGTCAACTAGCCGATCGTCAAGGCAGATTGGAGCAGGAGAGCCTCCGCTTGCGATCACCTCATGCGGGGCGTAGCAATGAGGAGAGGGGGAGTGCCCCGGCAGGGGTTGCCCGGAGCCTGGGGAGGCGTTTCCCCGTGTTTGAGGCTATTTGGTGGGCTCTCGTCGCTGTTCTCGTCGTGCTCGGCGTCTATTTCGCCTTGCGTGCGTGGAGAATGGCTCTCAAAGAGAGGGGGCAGGAACCCAGAATCGAAGTGCTCGCCGCAGTGGGGGGAGGGCTTCTTTCGGGGCTGGCCGTCGGGTTGGCGGTTCTCCTCATCCAGAGGACGTACGAGGATGCGCAGCGGTACTCGATATGGAAATCGGGTGTTGAAGTCGCCGACAGAATCCCGGGCTTCACTCCTGGAGAACGTGCGGTCAAGGACATAAACTTCAGCGGCAAGGATCTGCGCAACGCTGACTTCACAGACGCCGACTTGCAGGGAACCGAATTCAGAGACGCCAACTTGCGAGGCGCCGTCTTCGACTCTGCTGATCTCCGGGACGCGAATCTCATAGGGGCCGATCTCACGTATGCCAGCTTCGCGGAGGCAGACCTCCGAGGGGCGCTCCTGCAGGATGCCAGGTTCAGCTTCGCAATCGTGTCTGAAAACCTGCTGGTTGAAGGTGCGCAGGTCAACGCGCGCACGTGTTGGCCAGCCACTCTCATTGACGATCGGCTTCGGGGAGTCGAGGTGACAGACGCCTATGACGTCCACGGAGTCCGGCAGCACGACAGCGATGACGAGTTCGTCGGCGGGCAGCAATATCCGTGTCGGACGAAGAAGGGCTAGCTGTGTACCCCAGGCAGGGTCCCGGTGGCCCGCCTGGAGAAGCCTGATGGGTCCCTGCCGGGATTCCGGAGCCCTCACTCCGCCCGGCACTGGCTAACGGAACAGCAACGCGTCCCCGGAGTGCTGGAGCCCCACGACCGCGGCGACCGCCGCGAGCACGGTGAGGGCTGGAGCGGCGATGCTCACCGCTCGATGCGTTGTGCCCCACCGGGGCAGGAGCCCTGCGGGCGCCGCCAGCGCGAGCAGGGCGACGGCGAGTCCGGACAGGGAGGCTTCGACGAGCACGGTGGCCCACGCTTCGAAGGGGTTCTTCCAGGCGCCGAGGCGGGATGCCCACAGGGCGGTCGCCGTGAGCACGGTCGCCAGGGGCGCGGCGTAGAGGGCATGGCCAAGGCCGCCGGAGCCCCGGAGAGCGATCAGCATGACGGCGCAGACGGTCCCGGCGCACAGCGCGGTCAGCACATCGAGCCGCCACGTGCCGATCCAGTCGGCCGCCGTCGCGGACGGCTGGTACGCCAGGCGGGTCGCCGCCGAGGCGACGGCGGCGCCGACGGCGGTCACGGCCGGGAGGGCTGAGAGGGCTGACAGCCAGTGGCGCCCGCGCCGACGCGTGCCGCGTACGGCGGACCACACGGCCAGCACGGCGATCGCCGCCAGCGCCACGGCCTTGGAGGCGCTCGACGGGGAGTAGGGGCCGTCGAGCAGGGACGCGTTCAGCACCGGGTCCACGGAGAACAGCTTCAGGCCGACGCAGAAGTCCATCGCGAGCCACAACGCGCCGCTGAAGAGCAGCGTGTTGACGACGACCACGGTCAGCCGGTCCCGGGCCGCGGCGCGTCCGGCCCCGCGCCGACGGCTCCACAGCTCCGCGAACGCGGAGCTCAGCGCCGCGGCCCCCACGACGGCCGCGGGAAGAACGATCAGCAGCGGCCATCCGCGCATCGGCCCGTCGTCCGAGGTGCCCGTGCCCTGCAGACGTACCAGCAGCCCGGCCGCCGTGCTCACCGCCAGGGCGAGGTGGTGCCACCGCGACGGGGCGGCGGTCCTGCCGTGCCGGGCGCGGGCGTCGCGCCACACCGCGACGCCCCAGCCGACCGCCAGGAGCAGTCCCGCGGCCAGGGCGCTGACGGGCGCCGCGCTCCACGACGTTCCGGTGAGGAGAAGGGTGGCCAGGCCGTCCACGGAGTCCAGGAGGACCGCCGCGAGCAGTCCGACGACGAGGGTGTCCAGGACGGTCGGGCGCAGCTGCAGGCGGGGGTCGCGGAGCACGGCCAGACGGCGCCGGTGGGTGGGATGGTTGGCGCGTGCTGTGCCGAGCCAGCCGCGCTCGGCCGGTGGGGACCCGCCGAGCAGGACTTCCCAGGGCGCGACCGACTGCCCGCTCGCGGCGGTCAGGTCCGCCTCGTGCTCACGCGAGCGCATGATCATCTGAGCGACGAGCACGGCGACCACCACCAGCACCAGGGCCCGTACGCCGTACTCGGCCCAGAACGGCTGGGCGAGCATGCGCGAGGGGCTGGTGTCCTCCTGCTGCCAGCCCTGAACCGCGGCCACGAGGGGCGCCGCGAGGAGGACGGGCAGGAGCGCCCACCACACCCCGCGGGTGAGCCACACCAACGTGACGTCGCCCGCGGCGATATGCCCGATCTCGTGCCGGACGATCGCCTCCGCCTCCGGGTCCGGGAGCGCGCGCATTGCCCGCGGCAGGATGATGCGGGATCGGCTGCCGCGGCCGAGCACGAACGCCTCCCGTACGTGGCCCGCGCCCCACATCACGCGCGGCGGGCGCCGGACGCCCATCTCCGCGGCGATCCTGCCGGCGCGCAGCTGCCAGCACGGCGGCGCGGTCTTCAACGGCCCGGCGCCGCGCATCAGACGGCGCGGCAGCACCCACAGACCCACCGCGCCGAGCAGCAGCACGGCTGCCGACCCGGCCAAGGAGACCAGGGCCTGGCGGCGCTGCAGCGGCCCCGTGCAGCGCGACCAGTGCTCCATCTGGCCCTGGGTGGAGTCGGGGAAGAGCCGTTGGCCCGCGTCCATGCACCGCAGCGCCCCCGCGGCCCACGACTGGCCGAGCACCATGCCGTGGACCACCTGGCCTGCGAACGCGCCGGCGAGCACCAGGGTGACGATCAGCAGCGCATAGCGTGCGCCCGTGGGCGACAGGGTGGGACCGGTCCGGCTCCTGGGCGCCGCGGAGTCCGCTGTCCCCCTCGCGGGGGCTGCTGCCGCCCTGCTCTCACTGATCGTCACCGGATCCGCCCCCACGGCCGCGCAGGACCCTGATGACCGCCTCGGCCACGGCGCGGGCCTCGGCGGCGTCCGCGCCGATGCTCTCGGCCCACGTCGCCAGCGCGGCGAGGGCCGCCTGCTCCTCGCTCGTGTCCAGGGCGACCGGCGCGGCCCCGCCGTTCGCCTCCTCGGGCGCCTCGGCGCGGCGGCGCCCGAGGAGGCGCGTGATCTTCTCGCGGGCGGCGTCGCTCAGGGCGTCCACGGCCTGGCCGGCGACGCGCTCGGTGGCCACCTTCAACAGCCAGGCCGTCACCGGAAGGATGTACACCAGTGCCGATGACACGGTGATGCCGGAAGCCACGGCAGGCGTCAGCGCGGGCCGCACCACACTCTGCGGATCCTCGCGGAACTCCTCGAACAGCTCCGCGTAGTCCGCGGGCGCATCGCCCCGCATCACCGTGAAGACCTCGTGCCCGACGGACTCCAGGACGGCCCATCCGTCGGCCCCGTCGAGCCCTTGTGCCGTGACGGAGTCGGGAAGCGGCACCACTGGCCGCGAACTCCTCGCTCTGCGCGACAGAAACATGATCCCCCCAGGTCGCGTCACGCCCCGGTGGTCCTGGTCCAGGGCGAATATCCACACCGTAGTGACGGATTCGCCGTCCACGGCGGGCGCTTCGAAAGTGATCAGAATCGAGACAAGATTGGACGGATTCGCTTCGAATCGTCGGCATCGGTGTGCTGGGGGCGAGGTCAGCGGCGTCGGCCGGCGGCGGTCTGCCGGCCGCACAAGCGACCTGCGGAAACGGCCGATCGCACCGACCGGGAGCGTCCCCGCACGTCAGACGGTGTTCCGACGGCGCCGTATGGAATGTGTGAAGACAGGACCGGCGGGCGTATGGACGACGACAAGAAAGCCGGCCCCTCCCCGTACGGCACTCACGCTGTTCCTCGACCTTGCTCACTCGGAGGAACCAGCACCATGGCCATACAGACAGGCAAGCCGCACGCGCCGGTACCGGGCGCCGGCACAGAAGAGCCCCCTGATACCGGCGCCGGCGACCGGCACAAGCTCACCGCGCTCCAGGGGCTCGCCGCGCTGTCGCTGGACGCGATGGCATCGGTGGCCTATGGGCCGGAGTCGATCGTGCTGGTGCTGGCGGTCGCCGGAGCCTACGGGATGGGGTTCACGCTCCCCGTCACGCTCGCGATCGCCGCGCTGCTGGCCGTGCTGGTGGCCTCCTACCGCCAGGTCATCGCCGCGTTCCCGGACGGCGGCGGCTCGTACGCCGTGGCCAAACGGCACCTGGGACGGCGGACCAGCCTCGTGGCCGCCGCCTCCCTGATCCTCGACTACGTGCTGAACGTCGCGGTCTCCGTCACCGCCGGCGTCGCCGCCCTGACCTCGGCCTTCCCCCAGCTGTACGGCGAGCGGACCTGGATCTGCCTGGGCGTCCTCGTGGTGGTCACGGCCGTCAACCTGCGAGGCGTCGTCGACTCGGCGAAGGCGTTCCTGCTGCCGACCGCCCTGTTCGTCGGCTCGATCCTCGCGATGATCGCGGTCGGCCTCTTCCGCGACGGCCCGGTCAGCACCGCCTCGGCCGACGGCCACGCCTCCGCGCTCGGCGAGGGCGCCACCGCCGTCGGGGCGCTCCTGCTGCTCAAGGCGTTCGCGGCCGGCTGCTCCGCCCTCACCGGCGTGGAGGCCGTCGCCAACGCCGTGCCGTCCTTCCGCGCCCCTGCCGCCCGCCGCGCCCAGCGCACCGAGGTGGCCCTCGGCGCCCTGCTCGGCGTCATGCTGATCGGCCTGTCCATCCTGATCGGCCGCTTCCATCTCCAGCCGGTCGACGGCGTGACCGTCCTCGCGCAGCTCGCGGACGCCTCCTTCGGGCACAACGCGGCCTTCTACCTCGTCCAGTTCGCCACCATGGTGCTGCTGGCGCTGGCCGCCAACACCTCCTTCGGCGGGCTTCCCGTGCTGATGAGCCTGCTGGCCCGGGACAACCACCTGCCGCATGTCTTCTCCCTCAAGGCCGACCGCCAGGTCCACCGGCACGGCGTGCTCGCGCTGGCCGTGGTCTCGGCCCTCCTCCTCGTCGTCTCCGGCGGCGACACCAACACCCTCGTCCCGCTCTTCGCGATCGGCGTGTTCGTCGGCTTCACCATCTGCCAGGTCGGCATGGTCCGGCACTGGTCCGGCGAGCGCGGCAACGGCTGGCGGGCGAAGGCCGTGCTGAACGGGTTCGGCGCCCTGCTGACCGGTGTCGCGGCCATCGTCGTCACCGCCACCAAGTTCACCGAGGGCGCCTGGCTGATCGTCCTCGCCCTGCCGCTGCTCGTCCTCGGCTTCGAGAAGGTCCACCGCGCCTACGGCCGCATCGGCGAGCGCCTGGAGCTCGGCCGCGTCCCCGAGCCGCCGAAGCGGGCCCACTCGCTGGTCGTCGTGCCCGTCTCCGGACTGTCCAAGCTGACCTGCAAGGCGCTCACCGCGGCCCGTTCGCTGGGCGACGAGGTGCTCGCCGTCACCGTCGCCCACCCCGCGCCGGAGGACCGCAGCGCGACCGAGGCGCTGCGCCGCGACTGGGAGCTGTGGAACCCGGGCGTCGAACTCGTCGAGCTCGGCTCGCCGACCCGCGCGCTGGGCCGCCCCGTCTCGGGATACGTCCGCGAGCTCGCCGCAGCCCACCCCGCCTCCCAGATCACCGTGCTGATCCCGGAGACCGAGCCCGCGCGCCTGTGGCAGCGCCTGCTGCAGAACCAGCGCGGCTCCGTCGTCGCCCACGCCGTACGCCGTGACACGGACGCGGTGATCTGCCGGCTCCGGTTCCGCGTCGACGACGACGCGCGCTGACAGGCACCGCGCCGCTGGAAGCCCCGTCGGACGGCGGGGCTTCCTCGCGCATCGGGAGGGGCCCGGGTGCGGGAGCGCGTTAAAGATCCATCAGGATTCGCGTCGAAGAGCGTATAGGTGATCAGGCTGCGTACGCTGGCTCGGCCGTCGTGTCGATGGCCGAAACCATGCCGTACGACAGGAGCGCCCCCGCCATGGCCACCCCTCCTCGCACGTCACGCCTGAGGGAGTGGCTGCTGGAAGGCTTGACCGACCGCCCCAAGCAGCAGACCCCGTCCGAAACCGAACACCAGGGCCGGCCCTGGTGGCGCGTGATGTGCCTGACGGGCCTCGACTACTTCTCGACGCTCGGCTACCAGCCGGGAATCGCGGCCCTGGCCGCCGGTCTGCTGTCGCCGCTCGCCACGATCGTGCTCGTGGTGCTCACCCTCCTCGGTGCGCTGCCGGTCTACCGGCGCGTGGCGGAGGAGAGCCCGCGCGGCGAGGGGTCCATCGCCATGCTGGAGCGGCTGCTGTCGTTCTGGAAGGGCAAGCTGTTCGTCCTGACCCTGCTGGGCTTCGCGGCGACCGACTTCCTCATCACCATCACCCTCTCGGCGGCCGACGCCACCGCGCACATGGTGGAGAACCCGCACCTCACCAGCACCCTGCACGGGCACGAGGTCCTGATCACCCTGATCCTCATCGCCCTCCTCGGTGCCGTCTTCCTCAAGGGCTTCAGAGAGGCCATCGGGGTGGCCGTGGTGCTGGTGGCGCTGTATCTCGCCCTGAACGTCGTCGTCGTCGCGTCGGGCCTGTGGCAGGTGGCCACCGAGCCGCACGTCATCACGGACTGGTCGGACGCGCTGACCGCCGAGCACGGCAACCCGTTCATGATGATCGCCATAGCGCTCGTCGTCTTCCCCAAGCTCGCCCTCGGCCTGTCCGGGTTCGAGACCGGTGTCGCGGTCATGCCGCACGTCCAGGGCGACCCGGCCGACACCGAGGCCAAGCCCGCCGGCCGGATCCGCGGCACCAAGAAGCTGCTGACCACAGCCGCCGTGATCATGAGCGTCTTCCTCATCACCAGCAGCTTCATCACCACGCTGCTGATCCCGGCCGCAGAGTTCCAGCCGGGCGGCGAGGCCAACGGCCGCGCCCTGGCCTACCTCGCCCACGAGTACCTGGGCTCCGCCTTCGGCACCGTCTACGACATCTCGACCATTCTCATCCTGTGGTTCGCCGGCTCGTCCGCCATGGCGGGACTGCTCAATCTGATGCCCCGGTACCTGCCGCGCTACGGCATGGCCCCGCACTGGGCCCGCGCCCTGCGGCCCATGGTCATCGTCTTCACCCTCATCGCCTTCCTGGTCACCTGGATCTTCAACGCCGACGTGGACGCCCAAGGCGGCGCGTACGCCACCGGCGTCCTCGTCCTGATCACCTCGGCCGCCGTCGCCGTGACCATCGCCGCGCGCCGCGCCCGGGAGCGCGGATGGACCATCGCCTTCGGCGTCATCTCGGCGGTGTTCGTCTACACCACCGCGGTCAACGTCGTCGAACGCCCCGACGGCGTGAAGATCGGCGCCTGCTTCATCGCGGGCATCATGGCCCTCTCGCTGCTGTCGCGCCTCGCCCGCGTCTTCGAGCTGCGCGTCACCGACGTGGAACTGGACGACATGGCCGAGCGGTTCGTCCGCGACACCGCGACGCGCACGATCCGCTTCATCGCCAACGAGCCCGACAGCCGCGACGCGAGGGAGTACCGCGAGAAGACGGACCAGATCCGCGACGACAACGACGTCCCTCCAGGGGACGACTTCCTGTTCGTCGAGGTGACCGTGCTCGACCCGTCCGAGTTCGAGTCGGGGCTCCGGGTGCGGGGCGAGGTGATGCACGGCCGCTACCGGGTGCTGAGCCTGGAGAGCTCGACCGTCCCCAACGCGCTCGCCGCGCTGCTGCTCCACGTACGCGACACGACCGGACAGCGGCCGCACATCTACTTCGAGTGGACCGAGGGCAACCCGATGGCCAACTTCCTGCGCTTCTTCCTCTTCGGACAGGGCGAGGTCGCGCCCGTCACCCGTGAGGTCCTCCGCGGGGCGGAGCCGGACCGAGCCCGCCGCCCGCACGTCCACGCCGGCTGACGGCACAGCTCAGGCGACGGACGAGGAGCCCGCGCCGGGACGCGGCCGCCGCGGCATCAGGAAGCCGTCAAGTTCCCCGTCGGCGCGACAGCGACCGGCCGCGCCGGGAGGAACCTGGGAGGCGGGGGAGGCTGCTGCGAGCCCTGCGAGGTGCGTCATGAGGTCTGGCCTGCGGGAGACTGTCGCCGTCCTGGCCGGGGTCCTGGCCCCGTTGCTCCTGGCACTGGCGCTGATCCCCTTCCGTACGAGCGTCACGCACACGAACCTCGCGCTGCTCCTGGTCGTCGTGGTCGTGGCGGTGGCGGCGCTCGGGAGCCGCCTCGCCGGCGCCGTCGCCGCCCTGTCGGCCGCCGCCTGGTTCGACTTCTTCCACACCGAGCCGTACCAGAGCTTCCACATCCAGGACCGGGCCGACGTCGAGACCGCCGTGCTGCTGCTGGTCGTCGGGCTGCTCGTGTCGCAGCTGGCCGCGCGGGCCCGGACGCTGCGGCGCGTCGCGGTCGTGGACGCCTCCCATCTGGAGCGGCTGCACGGCACGACACGGCTGGCCAGGTTCAGCACATCCGCCGACGACGTCGTACGACGGGTGCGGCGGGAGCTCGCGGAGGTCCTCGAGCTACGCGAGTGCCGCTTCGAGTACGGGGCGCTCGTCGGGCGTCCGCCGCGCCTCGACCCGGACGGCAGCGTGAAGGTGGCCGGGTGGATCTGGGACGTGGACCGGCAGGGCTGGCCGGACGGCGAGATCGAGCTGCGGGCGACCGTCCACGGCCGCTATGAGGGGCGGTTCATGATGACGCCCGCGCCGGGCGCCGCTCCGCCGCCGCTGGAGGCACGACTGGTCGCCGTCGACCTCGCGGCCCAAGCCGCGGCGGCCCTCGGCCACTTCGCGCCGCAGCGGTCCTGAGGCGACGGGCCGAGCGGGGCACCCCTAATCCAGGCCGGAGATCCGGAACTACTCCAGGCCGGAGACCCGGAACTACTCCAGGCCGGAGATCCGGAACTACTCCAGGCCGGAGACCCGGAAGACCGCGTGGGCGCTCTCGCGGTCGACGCGTCGGGCCAGCCGGTCCAGTTCCGTACCGCCGCGGAGCAGGGTTCCGCGCCGCTGGCAGACGCGGGCGTCCGCCTCCAGGAGGCGCCACAGGGGCGGGTTGGCGACGAGGACGCGCGGGTCGACCTCGGCCCGGCCGCCGGCCGCGTCGCGCAGGATCAGCCGCTGCGCGACACCGTCGGACCAGCGGACGGAGGTCAGCCGGTCGGTGCGCACGGTCCGCCGCGTCGTCAGGCCGCGGACGGTCAGCCGGCCCGGCGCCGCCTCGACCCGGGACGGCAGGAGCACCGCGAACAACAGGGCCGCGAGCGCGCACCACAGCAGAGCCCGAGCCGGGGCCAGGGTGCCGTTCCCGGCCTCGATGGTGAGGGACAGACCGAGGAGCAGCGCCGCGCATCCGGTGGCGGCGCGCGCCTCCGAGGCCCATCGCGTGTCGTGGACGACGCCTGCGGCGCGGTCCGCCTGCGGCACGAGGGGGAGTTCCATGAAGGGGACGGTAAGCGCGGGACGCAGGCCAGGCCCGACGCCCTGACGGAACCTCTATGCGGCGGCGGCCAGCCTTGACGGGCTGCTGACGGGCCCGGTCGCGTAGTGCACGTACTCGCGCGCGAGGCGATATCCCGCGGTCCAGGCGAGGAGCCGGCTGGGCCGGTTGTCGCGGGAGCAGCTCCAGCTGGCGCCGTGCCCGCGCTTCGCCGCGTCCGCGGTCAGGCCGGCGACGCAGGCGAGGGCGAGGTGCTGCCGGCGCTCGTCGGGCGCGGTGGCGCAGGCGACGTCCTCGTAGCGGCTGCCGAGGAAACGGGTGCAGGCCACGGCGAGCACCCGGCCCTTGCGGAACGCGGCCCAGCCGAGTCCGGACGCGGCAAGGGACGCGGGTCCGCCCCAACTCCCGTGAATCCAGGCCATGGAGGGGTCCATCTCGGCGAGCGCGGGCGCGTCCTCGGGCGTGAGGCGGCGCACGGCCACCCCACGGGGAATGCGGGGCGCGGCCGGTCGGGCGCGGTGTACGTAGAGCATGCGCTCCCACGGGAGCAGCTGCTGGAAGGCGGCGCCGAGGGCCGGCAGGAACCGGTCGGGCGCCGCGACGTAGTGCCCCGCGAGCGGATCCAGCTGGTCCGCGGCGAGGGCGGCGGGGTCGCCCGCGAGGAGGGCGTGATCGCCGCAGGAGACGGCCACCACGCTGGGCCGCTCGGCACGGTCGGTCCACCAGTCGCCGTGCCCGGTGGCGGCCACGTGCTCGGCGAGGGCCGCCGCGCCGGGCAGACCGGACGGGAACACGCGGGCGGGCGCGGGCGGCTGAAGCGCGGGGTGGTGAATCACAGGACCTCCTGGAAGGACAGAGGAAGGACAGAGAGAGACGGCTGAAGACAGAGGGGGGCGGCCCTGGCAGAGCCGCCCCCCCCCGGTGGTGCTTGATCAGCGCTGGCCGGCCTTGCGGCCGTGGTTCGCCTTCTTCTTGCGGCGTGCCCTCTTCTTGCGTGCGCGCTTGGACATCGGTGGTTCGGGTCCCTTCGGGGGAGTGGGTCAGGCGGTGTGGCCGACGAGGACGTCGGCGAGCTTGGTGAGGCGCTTGACCGTGCGCTCCTCGGTGGCGGCGGGCGCCGGGTCGACGCGGTGCTCGCGGTCGTAGTAGGCGCCGTTGACGATCTCGACGGCCGGGTCGCAGAGCCGTACGACGTGCGCGGCGCCGTCGGCCGGGGCGACGCCGTCGTGGGCGTAGAGCGGCAGCAGGCTGGTGGCGCAGACGCCGGGGTGGACGGAGACGGCGCTCACGCGCGGGTCGGCGGCGAAGACGGTCAGGGCCAGCTGGGACTGGGCGTAGGCGGCGAGCCGCGAGTAGCGCCGGGTCCGGTTGGGGTCGTTCCACTGGATGGAGCCGGTCCGGTGCAGCGAGGAGGAGACGTTCACGACCCGCCCGCCCGTGCCGCTGGTCAGAGCGGGCTCCAGCAGGTGCGTCAGCAGGTAGTGGGCGAGGAAGTTCACCTGGAACGCGATCTCGTTGCCGTCGGCGGTGACGGTGTGCCGCTCCGGCGCGGCCATCCCGGCGTTGTTGACGAGCACGTCGAGGTGCGGGTGCTCGGTCAGGACACGGGCCGCGAGGTGCTCGACCTCCTCCAGCCGCGTGAAGTCGGCGGCGATCGAGCACAGCCGGGACCCGTCGACGCCGGCGAGGGTGACCAGCCGGTCGGCGGCGGCGAGCGCCTCCTCGGCGGTACGCCCGTGCACGAGCACCGTGGCTCCGCGTTCGGCGAGGAGTCGGGCGGTCTGGTAGCCGATGCCGGAGGTGGCGCCGGTCACCAGGACGGTGCGGGAGGAAAGGTCGGAAACGGGCATGACTGGTCAGTCCCTCAGACATGGAAGGGGTGTATGGGTACGAAGAAGGGGCGTCGGACAGTGGATGTCACGACGCCCCGAAGACTCCGGAGTCCTACGTCAGCTGTGAGCTGACGCCTCCGGGCAGCGGGCGGCACGACGGGACGCCTGATGAGGCGGCCGGTCGAGAAGGAGCCACGCGCTGTTCATGCTTCCATCGAACCCGCACCGGCGCCGCTGGGCAAGCACGGCGGCCCATCCCTGACGCTCCCCTGACGGGATTTCACCCCAGGCCGGGAACCGTGGAGACGAGCAGGTCGATCGCCTTGATGCCGACGAAGGGCAGCACCAGTCCGCCGAGCCCGTACACGGTGAGGTTGCGCCGCAGCAGTTCGTGGGCGGAGGCGGGGGTGTAGCGCACCCCGCGCAGCGCGAGCGGGATCAGCGCCACGATGATCAGGGCGTTGAAGATGATGGCGGAGGCGATCGCCGAAGTGGGGCTGTGCAGCCCCATGATGTTCAGCGCCTCCAGGCCCGGATAGGCGCCGGTGAACATGGCCGGGATGATCGCGAAGTACTTCGCGACGTCGTTGGTGATGGAGAAGGTCGTGAGCGCGCCGCGGGTGATCAGGAGCTGCTTGCCGATCTCGACGATCTCGAGGAGCTTCGTCGGGTTGGAGTCCAGGTCCACCATGTTCCCGGCCTCCTTGGCGGCCGAGGTGCCGGTGTTCATGGCGACGCCCACGTCGGCCTGGGCCAGCGCGGGCGCGTCGTTGGTGCCGTCGCCGGTCATCGCGACGAGCCTGCCGCCCTCCTGCTCCCGCTTGATGAGCGCGAGCTTGTCCTCGGGCGTGGCCTCCGCCAGATAGTCGTCGACGCCGGCCTCCCGGGCGATGGCCTTCGCGGTCAGCGGGTTGTCGCCGGTGATCATCACCGTACGGATGCCCATGCGGCGCAGCTCCGCGAACCGCTCGCGGATGCCGTCCTTCACCACGTCCTTGAGATGGACGATGCCCAGGACCCGGGGCCCGTCCCAGTCGTGCACCGCCACCAGCAGCGGCGTGCCGCCGGCGGCCGCGATCGCGTCGCTCCAGATACGAGCCTCGGTGGGCGGCGTACCCCCGTACATCTCCACCCAGCCGATGACCTGGGCCGCGGCGCCCTTGCGGATATGGCAGGCGGCGCCGTTGTCCCAGCGCAGGTCGATCCCGCTCATCCGGGTCTGGGCGCTGAACGTCACGAACCGGGCGTTGGCGAGCTCCCCCTCGGCCGGCGCCCGCAGCCCGTGCCGCTCCTTCGCCAGGACGACCACCGACCGCCCCTCCGGGGTCTCGTCGGCGAGCGAGGACAGCTGGGCCGCGTCGGCCAGCGTCAGCTCCTCCACCCCCGGCAGAGGGATGAAGGAGGCGGCCGCGCGGTTGCCGAGCGTGATGGTTCCGGTCTTGTCGAGCAGCAGCGTGGTGACGTCGCCGGCGGCCTCGACCGCGCGACCGGACATGGCGAGGACGTTGCGCTGCACGAGCCGGTCCATCCCCGCGATGCCGATCGCCGACAGCAGCGCCCCGATCGTCGTCGGGATCAGTGTCACCAGCAGGGCGACGAGCACGGTCGTCGACTGGGCGGCGGAGGCGTACTGGGCCATCGGCTGGAGTGCGACGACCACCAGGAGGAAGACGACGGTGAGCGCCGCGAGCAGGATGTTGAGCGCGATCTCGTTCGGCGTCTTCTGTCGCTGCGCGCCCTCGACCAGGGCGATCATCCGGTCCATGAAGGAGTGGCCGGGGCGGGAGGTGACCCGGACGACGATCCGGTCCGACAGCACCGTCGTCCCGCCCGTCACCCCCGACCGGTCGCCGCCCGACTCCCTCACCACCGGGGCCGATTCGCCGGTCACGGCCGACTCGTCGACCGCCGCGATCCCGTCGACCACATCGCCGTCGGCCGGGATCAGCTCGCCCGCCTCCACCAGGACGCAGTCGAAGAGCTGGAGGTCGGTGGCGGCGACGGCCTCCGTCTCGGCCCGGTCCAGGTCGGCGCCGTACCGCCAGTGCTTCAGCCGGAGCGCGACCGTGTCCGTCCGGGCCCGGCGCAGCGACTCGGCCTGCGCCCGGCCGCGGCCCTCGGCCACCGCCTCCGCGAGATTCGCGAAGATCACCGTCAGCCACAGCCAGACGCTGACCACCCAGGTGAACACGGAGGGGTTGAGCAGCGCGGAGAGCGTGGTGAGCGCCGACCCCACCGCCACCACGAACAGCACCGGATTGCGCACCAGGGCCCGCGGATGCAGCTTGCGCGCGGCCTCCGGGAGGCATTTCACCAGCTGTACGGGATCGAGTAGCCCGCCCCGCACCGCGCGCCGCCGCCGTGGCCGGCGTGTCGGGCGGCGGTGCGGTGCGGAGGGAGGGGGAGCCGGTGACGCCTGCTGGGGCGCTGCGGGATGCATCGAAGACGACCTTCTGATGGGCCCGGCCGCCCGAGCGAGGACGCCGGGGAGAAAGCGAAAAGGGAAGTACAACGCGCTCGCGCCCCCGGGGGGAGCGCGGAGTCCCGGCCCCCTGCAGCGGCCGACGACGGTCGCGGCACAAGGGCACGGCCGCTGGATGGGAGGGGCGGCACGTGCCCTCGTGGCCGGGGACGGTCAGGCCACTGACGTCCACGGATCGGTGAGCGACCCGAGAGGAATCTAGACGGACCCCGGGCCCTGGGCCGTCGTCGGAGCGGGGTTCTTGACGGCCCTCTGACGACGGGCGGAATCGCCCGTCAACGCGCCGTCAGGGGTGGTCGAAAGAGCGTCAGGAGGGCGTCAACGCGGGCGGTTCGACCCCGAGAGCGATCACACAATGATCGCCACGGGGGATCGGACGACCGTCCGAAGTGCGTGAGGTTGGAGGGAGCGTGGCCACCACAGCCGGTGTCGCGCACAGTCCGGAATCGACGGCCCGGACTGGCCATGAGACGCACCACAGGACGGTTGAACGACCAGAGGGCGGTCCCGGTCCGAAGCCACGTGGGGGGCCTCGGCCGGGCGGTCGTCCCGCCGCCGGAAGCCGGTTCCTGGACCGCGCGCGCGAGCGTCGCAGCGCCTTCCGCCGCCGGTACTGGGACACGCTCCCCGCCCGACTGCGTCTGCTGCGCGCCGCCGTGATCCTGGCCGCCGCCGGCTGCGCCGCACTGCTCCTGGTCGCGGGACTCGCGGCCACCAGCACATGGGACGCCGTCGCCGATCGCCACTCCCCGCGGACCGTCAGCGCGGCGGGCCTCAACCTCGCTCTCAACGACATGGACGCCCAGGCCGCCAACTCCCTGCTGGCGAACGGCGACGCGGGCAAGGGCCGGATGACGGTCCCGTACGACAAAGCCACCGTCCTGTACGACGAGGCCCGCCGCGCCGTCAGCCGCGAGCTGCGCACCCTCGCGGTCGCGGCGGAGGGCGACCCCGAGGCCCAGCGGACCGTCGAGGACCTCACCGACCAGTTCGCGCAGTACCAGGAGCTCATCGGCCGCGCGCTGGAGAACGACACCCGCCCCGGAGGCAAGACGGCCGCCGTCGCCGACTACCGCGCCGCGACCGGACTGCTCTCGGAGCGCCTGCTGCCCGAGGCGCGCGTCCTCGTCGACGCGAACAACCGGCACTTCGAGGCCGCCTACGACTCCGAACGCGCCGACCTCCGCCTCCAGTCGGGCCTGCTCCTGGTCCTGGGCGCGGTGCTGCTCGCCGTTCTCCTCCTGCTCCAGTGGTACCTCGCCCGGCGCTTCCACCGCATCCTCAACCCGGCCGTCCTCGCCGCCACGGCCTGCGCGCTCCTCGCCCTCGTCGTCGGCGCCCAGGCCCTCGCCACGGTCTCCGAGCAGCTGCGCGTCGCCCGTCGTGACGCCTTCGACTCCGTCGTCGCCCTCTCCCGGGCCCGGTCGCTCGCCTACGACGCGAACGCCGACGAGAGCCGCTACCTCCTCGACACCGGCGCCCGCACTCACTACGAGACCGCATTTCTCGCCAAGTCCCAGAGCCTGTACGGGATTCAGGGCGCCGATCTCGACACGTACGAGCAGCGGCTGACCGAGACCTGGGAGGCGTACCGGGCGGACCACGAGGACAAACAGTTCACCGGCGAGTTCCGGCGGGAGCTGGACAACATCACCTTCGCCGGCGAGCGCGCCGCCGCCGAGCGGACCGTCGAGGCGTACGCCGTCTACCAGCGCGACGACCGGACGATCCGGGCGCTGGTCGCCGACGGCAAGGAGCAGGAGGCGGTCGCCTTCTGCATCAGCTGGGATCCGGGGAAGTCCAACGCCCACTTCGGGGCGTGGATGAAAGCCCTGGACGAGGTCACGGGGATCAACCAGGCCGCCTTCGACACGGCGGTGCGGGACGGCAGAGGCGCCGTCTCCGGGCTGCTGCCCTCGGCGGCCCCGGCGCTGTTCGGCGTGGCCGTTCTCACCGCCCTCGGGCTGCGTCCTCGCCTCGCCGAGTTCCGCTGAACGGGCGAGCCGGCGTACGGGCTGCGTCAAGACGCCGTCAGCATCCCGAACTCCGATGCCAGAGGCCCGTCAAGGTGTCCGTGCGGACGGTCGCGCACCGGGTTTCCTGAAGGCGGGAGCCCGTACAGGCGGCTCCCAGGAAGACTCTTCTCAGAGGGAGTTGATCGCTCATGGGCTTGGAGAACGTGGTCGGCCTCATCGTGGCCGCCGCTATCGTCGGATACCTCGTGGTCGCGGTGAAGCGCCCGGAGAAGTTCTGACCGCCCACACACCGCCGAAGTCGGCCCTGCCGCAGACACCCCGGGGGAAGCTCTAGGTCTTCGTCGGCGCCGCCGCCGGAGTCGGAGAGACCTACGGGATGCTCGACGAGGGCCGGCGCCGAGCGGCACGCGACACCGACGTGGTCGTCGGGCTGCGGCGGGCAGCACCTCCTCCAGCGCGGTCGCCCGAAGGCGTTCCAGCGCCTCGGCGACACCGACAACACCACCGGCGTAGGCCTCGGCCTCGCCGTGGCCGACACCGTCCCTGGGCCATCGCTCCGGGCTCGCCTGCGGACGGTGGACTGACCGCCCGGCGGCGGCCGGGAGGTCCGAGGCGCAGAGGGGAACGGACGGTCGAGCGACGCAGTTCCGCGGTGCGCGGCAGAAGTGCGTACGGGATGCGTCAAGAGCGCGCCGCAGGGCGTATGAGGGGCGTTAACGGAAGCCGTGGCCTGGCTGAAAAGCGATTTCCTCATCTGGTCCGAGAATCCGTATCTCATCTAGGAGCACACGATGGCCGACGTGGCCTTCGTCGTCGTCACGATCGCGGTCTTCGCGCTGGTGGCCTTCATCGCCAAGGGGGTGGCGAAGCTGTGACTGCCGAGAACATCGTCGGTCTCGTTGTGGCCGTCGCTCTGCTGGGCTATCTCGTCCTCGCCCTCGTCAAGCCGGAGAGGTTCTGAGTACGGATATGAGTCCTGTTGTTGCTGGTGTGCTCCAGCTGCTGGCCCTGGTGGCCGCGCTCGCACTGGTCTACCGTCCGCTGGGCGACTACATGGCCCGGGTCTACTCCTCCGAGAAGCATCTGCGGGTCGAGAGGTGGGTCTACAGGGCGATCGGCGCGAATCCGGACACGGAGATGCGGTGGCCGGCCTATCTGCGCGGGGTGCTGGCGTTCTCGGCGGTGGGCGTGCTGTTCCTGTATCTGCTGCAGCGGGTGCAGGGGTCGCTGCCGGGGTCGTTGGGGTTCGCGTCGATCGACCCGGACCAGGCGTTCAACACGGCCGCGTCGTTCGTGGCGAACACGAACTGGCAGTCGTACTACGGCGAGCAGGCCATGGGCCATGTGGTGCAGACCGGCGGTCTGGCGGTGCAGAACTTCGTGTCGGCGGCGGTGGGCATCGCGGTGGCGGTGGCGCTGGTGCGGGGCTTCGCCCGCTCCCGGACGGGCGAGCTGGGCAACTTCTGGTCCGACCTGGTGCGCGGCACCGTGCGGATCCTGCTGCCGATCTCCGTGGTCGGCGCGATCGTGCTGGTGGCGTGCGGGGCGATCCAGAACTTCGCCGGGATCCACGAGGTCGGCCAGTTCATGGGCGGCGCGCAGCAGTGGAACGGCGGCGCGGTGGCCTCGCAGGAGGTCATCAAGGAGCTGGGCACGAACGGCGGCGGCTACTTCAACGCCAACTCGGCCCACCCCTTCGAGAACCCCAATCCGATCTCGAACCTGTTCGAGGTCTTCCTGATCCTGGTGATCCCGTTCGCGCTGACGCGCACGTTCGGCCGGATGGTCGGCAGTCTGCGCCAGGGGTACGCGATCCTGGCGACGATGGGCGCGATCTGGGTCGGGTTCACGGCGCTGATGATGTGGACGGAGTTCGCGCACGGCGGTCCGGCGTTCGACCTGGCCGGCGGGGCGATGGAGGGCAAGGAGACCCGGTTCGGCGTCGGCGGCTCGTCGATCTTCGCCGTGGCCACCACGCTGACCTCGACGGGCGCGGTGAACTCGTTCCACTCCTCGTTCACCGGGTTCGGCGGCGGCATCACGATGCTGGGGATGCAGCTGGGCGAGATCGCGCCCGGCGGGGTGGGCTCGGGCCTGTACGGGATGCTGGTGATGGCGGTCATCGCGGTGTTCATCGCGGGCCTGATGGTCGGCCGGACCCCGGAGTACCTGGGCAAGAAGATCGGCACCCGCGAGATCAAGTTCGCGGCCTGCTACATCCTGGTGACCCCGGCGCTGGTGCTGGGCTTCACGGCGGCCTCGTTCGCCCTGGACACCCCGGCGGACTCGATGACGAACTCCGGCGCGCACGGCTTCTCCGAGATCCTGTACGCGTTCACGTCGGGGGCGAACAACAACGGGTCGGCGTTCGCGGGTCTGAACGCGGACACGCAGTGGTTCAACTCGACGATCGGCATCGCGATGCTGCTGGGCCGGTTCCTGCCGATGGTGTTCGTCCTGGCGCTGGCCGGGTCGCTGGCGGAGCAGAAGCCGGTCCCCGAGACGGCGGGCACGCTGCGGACGGAGAAGCCGCTGTTCACCGGCCTGCTGGTCGGCACGATCATGATCATCACCGGTCTGACCTACTTCCCGGCCCTCGCGCTGGGCCCGCTTGCCGAAGGGCTGGCGTCATGACCATCGACGTAGAGAAGCAGGACGCCATGTCCACCACTGCCCCCGCCCGTGCTCCCCACTCCGACGTTCCCACCGGCCACAAGCCGGAGCAGACACGCGTCGGCGGCGGTCTGTTCGACCCCAAGCAGCTGGTCAAGTCCTTCCCGGACGCCGTGCGCAAGCTCGATCCGCGGGTGATGGTCAAGTCGCCGGTCATGTTCGTGGTGCTGGTCGGCTCGGTGGTCACCACCGTGCTGGCGCTCAAGGACCCGACGGACTGGTTCGGGTGGGCGATCACGGCCTGGCTGTGGCTGACCACGGTCTTCGCGAACCTGGCGGAGGCGGTGGCCGAGGGCCGGGGCAAGGCGCAGGCCGACACTCTGCGCAAGGCCAAGACCGACACCGTCGCCCGCCGCCTGGTCGGCGAGGACGAGGAGCAGGTCCCGGGCGCCGAGCT
>NZ_JBFAYB010000077.1:0-37987 GCF_040681075.1 Streptomyces sp. NPDC051907
TGAGCTCGCCGCTCTTGACGGCGCTGAGCACGCCGTTCCAGGCGACGGCCAGATTCGGCGGGTTGAGCAGCTGGTCCACGCCCGCCTTGAGCGCGTGCGGCCGATACGGTCCCGGCATGGACGATCGGAGATGGACGGGAGTGCGCCGGCGGGTCACGGCGTTGGCGGATCAGCCTGCGAGCCGTGACGTGTTCGGGGCGCTCAGGCGCCGGTGGGCGGAGTTAAAGCAGCCGCTCACGCACGACGAGCTCGCCGAGCTCGAAGCGCAGATAGGCGTGCGGCTGCCCAAGGAGTACCGGGACTTCCTCGTGCACGTCGGCGCGGGCGGCGCGGGCCCCGCGTACGGCCTCTTCCCCGTCAGGCGCGTGCAGGGCCGCTGGCGGTGGGAGGGCGACGGCGCCGACATGACCGACCTGTCGACGCTCGCCCAGCCGTTTCCCGAGCAGGGCCCGGACCCCGAGATCCTCGACGCGCTCCTCGCCGAGCGTCCCGAAGAGGAGGACTTCGACGAGATCGAGGAGTTCGACGACGCGATCGAGGCGTGGGACGAACGGTGGGACGCCGTGATGTTCGCACCCGAGCGCACGGCTGGGGCCATCGTGATATGCCACCTCGGCTGCGCCCTGCGGGAGTGGCTGGTCGTCAGCGGCCCCCACCGCGGCACGGTCTGGTCCGACGGCCGGGCGGACGACGTCGACCTCGCTCCGCTCCCCGACGACGACGGCAACCCGATGACGTTCGCCCGCTGGTACACCGACTGGCTGGAGAAGGCCGAGCGCACCGTGCCGCAGACGCCTGCGCAGGCCTGACGACGACCGGGCCCGGACGCCGTCAGCGGCCCGATGTCCGGCCGGCCCTCAGAAGGCCGAGCGCACCGTGCCGCAGACGCCTGCGCAGGCCTGACGACGCGGGCCTGACGACGACCGGGCCCGGACGCCGTCAGCGGCCCGATGTCACGGTGTCCGGCCGGCCCTCATGCGCTCACTCGCTCTCCATCAGGACCCGGTGCGCCTCGTGGCGCACGTCGGGCTGCGGATGCCCGCGCAGCAGGCGCAGCAGCGACCGCCACTCCTCGGGCCAGCCGAGGGCGTGGCCCGTCCCGGTCACCAGCCCGGCCGCCAGCAGACCGGCCGCCGTGCCGCCGTCCCGGGCCAGCCGGTCCGTCGCGGCCAGCAGCGCCCCCGGACGCTGCGGCGGCCCGCTGTGCGCCCAGTGGGTCCACAGCCGGCCCGCGGTCTGCGACGCGACGATCACTCCGGCGCCCTCCAAGGCGTCCGCCAGATCACGCAGGCGCCCGAAGAGCACGTCCTCCTCCGCCTCCCGGTCGACCAACAGGCGCAGCAGATCGGCGCGTTCGGCCGCCAGCAGCGGCTCGACCGCCAGCTGCTCGGCGACCGCCTCGAGCACATCGGGGCGCTCGCCGTGGCCTGAGGGCGACGACGCCAGGGCCCGCAGCCGCTGCAGCACCGGCAGGTCCCGGTCCCCCGCCGCGTCGCCGCCGCCCTCGGGCCCGTGCATCGCGGCCAGCAGCTCGGCCACCGCACTGTGGTACACACTGCCCGCGGCCGCACCGCCCACGGGATGCGGCTGCTCGGAGAAGGCCAGGTCTCTGAGCACCCATGCCGCGTAGTTCCAGTGCCTGCGGTCGCCGAAGTCGCAGACCGTACGGGCGAGCCGGTCGGCCAGGGCAGGGTCGTACCGGGCCCACACGCCCACCGCCGCCAGCGTGCCGTAGGCCGAGAAGCCGTCGATCTTCGCCAGGCATCCGTCGTACGCCGTGCCGACGGCTTCGGCATACCGGCGGCGGTGCGCGTCGGCCAGCTCCCACGGGGTGATCTGCAGGAGCGCCTCCAGCGTCTGCGGGGCGTCGCCGTGTGCGGCGTCCTCGATCACGCGCCAGGCCTCGGGCACGCCGAGCAGAGGAGGCAGCGCGCGCAGGACGGCGGACTGCACGTCCGGGTGGCGGTCGGGGGCGTGGAAGGCGCGCGTCAGCAGGGCGACGGCCTGCGCCGGCGGCAGATAGCGGGCCGAGAGCCGGACGGCCTCCTTGCGGGAGGTCACCTTCGCGGGCCGCTCACCGGTCAGCAGCTCGTCGAGCGACTGGGCGAGTCGGGTGGGCGGGGTGAAACGCGCGGCGCGCGACGCCGCGTACACGGCGACCCGCGCCCGGTCGCCGCCGGCCTGCTCCAGCAGCACCGGCAGGGCGTCCTGCGGCCGATCGGTCCAGCCCAGCGCGCCGAGCGCCGCCTCGGCCACCAGCACGTCCCCGTCGTCCTTGTGCCGCATCGCCAGGGCACGTCCCAGCTCGGGCACCGCCGCGGCTGCGCGGATCGCGGCGGCCCGGTCGTCCAACGGCAGCGAGCCGTCCGCGGCCGCCTCCTCGGCGAGCTGTGCCGCGGCGCGCTGCTGGCGCGGAAGCCAGCGGCCGCTGTCGCCGAGGTCCGGCAGCGGACGCCGGGCGCCGGGCGCCAGGAAGCGCCCGTACGGCGGGTCGCCGTCGAGCAGGACGTCCAGCAGGTCCGTACGCCGGCGAGCCACCGCGCGCGAAACGGGCGCGAGGACGACCGCCGAAGGCTCCATCTCGAGGATCCTCGCGACCCGTTCGTCGCGACCGGCCGGTGCGGCCAGCCACAGCTCCGCGGCGGTCTCGAACGTCTCGTCGTCGCCGCGGGCCAGGGCCGTGGCCAGCATGTCCTGGAGCTCGGGCATCAGCCGGGCACGCGGCCCGAGCGCGCCGGCCAGACCCAGCAGCAGCCGGAAGTCGGCTCTTTGGGCCCCGGCCTCGAGCCAGGGGCGCAGCGCCTCGAACACCTGGTGTTCCTGGCCTCGGCGCAGGACCCGGTGCAGCGGGCCGAATTCGGGGACGCCCACGCGGCCCGCGATCCGCTCCAGGGTGCGCAGCGCCCAGGTCCGCAGGGCCGGGTCGGCGTCCGTGGCGTGCTCGACCAGCACGCGCTCGGCGAGTGTGCGCACCGCGACCTGGGTCTCGGCCGAGCTGTCCCGTGCCTCAAGGGCGTCGGCGACGACGCGGTCCAGCGGCTCGGCGTCGTCGGCGCCGAACAGCCGCGGGTGCACTTCGGCGAGCGCGCCGAGCGCCGCGGCGCGCACCGGGTCCCGCTCGTTGCGCAGTCGCGCCGCCAAGGTCAGCAGGTCGGCGAGCGCCTCGCGGCCGCCGTCCCGGGCGGCACACGCCACCAGCAGCGGCCAGGCGATCGCCCGGTCGTCGGCGTCGGGCCGTCGGATCGCGGCGAGCAGGGCGGGCCGCGCCTCCCCGAACGGGCCATGGGCCAGGGTGTCCAGGTCGTCCGCCCACCAGCCGTCGGCAGCGGCGGCGTCCGCGGCCGCGGCCCGTCGTACCTCCGCCCAGCGCCGTTCGCGGGGCAGCAGGTCCAGAACGTTCAGGGCCGCGTCCGAGCGACGGGACCCGCCGGCGGCGGCCGCGTCCAGGAACGCGGGGCGCCGGCCGGGCGGCATGGCCTTCAGCAGCGCGTCGAAATGGGGGCTGCGGGTCAGCCAGTGGCGGCCCAGCACGGGCAGCGACGCAGGCTCCGCCCGCACCAGCCTGCGCAGCACGCCCGGCGGCGGTACCGGCTCGTAGCGCTCTTCGCGCCGGTCGGGAGAGGTGATCCACCGCACCACCCGCTCGGCGTCGGCGTCGACCAGCGCGCCGAGTCCGCTGTGCAGCGCGTGCGGCATTCGGTAGGGGCCGTACTCCTCCAGCAGCCTCAGCACCCGCTCGGGGCGCAGCGGCGCGAGCGCGGCGACCGTCGTGGCGTGCTGGCGCCACCACTCCTCCCGCTGCTTCCCGCCGGCCCGGTCGGCCAGGGCGCGTTCGGCGTGGTCCAGCACCGGCTCGGGATGCCGGCGGGCGAGCCGCGTCCAGCCGGCGACGGCGTGCGCGAGCTCGGGGAGCTCGCGCGCCACGAACGGCGTGGAGCAGGCCGGCAGCAGCCGAGCGGCCTCGGCGTCGCCCCACTGCGCGCGCAGCCGCCCTGCCATCCGCTCGGCGAGCGCGGTGCGGCCGCCGCAGGAGAGCAGGCGTGCCAGGCGCTGTCGCAGGACGGCCGGTGCGTCGTCGTACGCCGCCTCCACCGCCTCGTCCGGCACCGGCAGGACACGAGCGGCACGCAGGGCGTACCCGGCGACCACCGGGTCGGGATCGGCGAGCCGCTGCGCGAGGAAAGCGATGTCCTTTCCGGCGGAGGCGGCCAGCGCCGCGAGCCGCCGCTCGTACGGCCCGCGCGCGTCCAAGTCGGTCAGCAGGCCCGCGAGTTCGCCGTCGTCCGCCAGCCGACGGCCTGTTCTCGCGGTGAGGGACAGGCGGGCGGGGAACGGCAGCGGTTCGAGAGCGGAGAGCAGACGCTCCGCGGCGGTCGGCATGCGCCGATTGTGCCCCGGGGCGATCCATTCAAGCGAACGAATATACGAACAGCCGGGCACGCGCCCGATGTACGGACCCAGAAGACTCCTTGACGTCCTTGACCTCAAGTTTACGTGAGGTTTTAGCGTTCTGGGAGCGCCCCGGGCCACGCCGGCCGACGGGTACGCGTCGGCTCACTAGACTCCGGAAGGCACCCCATGGACATGGAAGTCACCGCGTGGACATCGCTGCACAGCGCGATGAACGCCCAGCAGGACCGCAGGCCGTTCTCCCGGGCCGCCCTGCGCCGCATCGTCTCCTTCGCCCGGCCGCACCGCCGGGAGCTGAACCGCTTCCTGCTGCTCAGCGTGGTGACGGCCCTGCTCGCCGTGGCCACTCCCGTGCTCGCCGGCCAGGTCGTCGACGGCATCGTCAAGGGGGAGGCGACCGGCACGGTCACCCGGCTCGCGCTGCTCATCGCTGTCATCGCCGTCGCCGAGGCGGGGCTGGGCCTGCTCACCCGCTGGCTGTCGGCCACCCTCGGCGAGGGGCTGATCCTGGATCTGCGCACGGCGGTGTTCGACCACGTCCAGCGGATGCCGGTCGCCTTCTTCACCCGCACCCGTACCGGCGCGCTCGTCAGCCGGCTCAACAACGACGTCATCGGGGCTCAACGGGCCTTCAGCAACACCCTGTCCGGCGTCGTCTCCAACCTCGTCACCCTGCTGATGACGCTCGCCGTGATGCTGAGCATCTCCTGGCAGATCACCCTGCTCGCCCTTGTGCTGCTGCCGGTGTTCGTCGTCCCCGCCCGGCGGATGGGGACCCGCATGGCCAGGCTCCAGCGTGAGGCCGCCGACCACAACGCCGCCATGGGCACCCAGATGACCGAGCGCTTCTCCGCGCCCGGCGCGACCCTGGTCAAACTCTTCGGACGTCCCGGCGACGAGTCCGCCGAATTCGCCGCCCGTGCCCGCCGGGTGCGCGACATCGGCGTCCGCACGGCCATGGCCCAGTCCGTGTTCATCACCGCCCTCACCCTGGTCTCGGCTCTGGCCCTGGCCCTCGTGTACGGGCTGGGCGGCTACTACGCGCTGCGCGGCAGCCTGGACCCGGGCGCCGTCGTCGCCCTCGCTCTGCTCCTGACCCGCCTGTACGCCCCGCTGACCGCGCTGGCCGGCGCCCGCGTCGAGGTGATGAGCGCCCTGGTCAGCTTCGAGCGGGTCTTCGAGATCCTCGACCTGAAGCCGCTGATCGCCGAGAAGCCGGACGCCCGGCCGGTGCCGGAGGGGCCGGTGTCCGTGGAGTTCGACGGGGTCCGGTTCGGCTACCCCTCCGCGGACAAGGTCTCCCTCGCCTCGCTCGAGGACGTCTCCGCCCTCGACTCCCGCGGCGGCGCGGAGGTCCTGCACGACGTCTCCTTCCGTGCCGAACCCGGTCGCATGGTCGCGCTGGTCGGCTCGTCCGGCGCGGGCAAGTCCACGATCGCGCAGCTCATGCCGCGGCTGTACGACACCGACGCCGGCTCGGTGCGGCTGGGCGGCGTCGACGTACGGGATCTGACCGCGGACTCGATCCGCGACACGATCGGCATGGTCACCCAGGACGGCCATCTCTTCCACGAGACCGTGCGCGCCAACCTGCTCCTCGCGCGGCCCGGCGCCACCGAGGAGGAGATCTGGGACGCTCTGCGCCGGTCCCGTCTGACCGAGTTGGTCGCCTCGCTGCCCGACGGTCTGGACACCGTGGTCGGCGAGCGCGGCTACCGGCTCTCCGGCGGCGAGCGCCAGCGGCTGACCATCGCCCGGCTGCTGCTCGCACGCCAGCGGGTCGTCATCCTCGACGAGGCGACCGCCCACCTCGACTCCACCTCCGAGGCGGCCGTGCAGGAAGCCCTGGCGGAGGCGCTCGAAGGCCGCACCGCCGTGGTCATCGCCCACCGGCTCTCGACCGTGCGGGCCGCCGATCTGATCCTGGTGGTCGAGGAGGGCCGGGTCGTCCAACGCGGAACCCACACCGAGCTCCTGGCCGCCGGCGGCCGCTACGCGGAGCTGTACCGCACCCAGTTCGAGCGCCCGGGGGCAGAGGAGGCGCACCTTCCCGCCGAGGTTCGCTGACGCCCGCCGCCGTACCCGCTCCCACCTCGTGGAGCGGGTACGGCGGTCGTGTAGTCCAGCGGGTGCGGCAGCGGTCGTGTCGTGCAGCGGCGGTCAGCGGGTGCGCACCGCCGTGACGGTGAATCGTTCGACGTCGGATACGTGCCCGCCGGTGGACGCGACGATGGTGAGCACCGGGTCGCGGGCGCCGGAGAACTCCACCGACGCCTTCCAGGGCTGGTCGTCGCCGCCCGCCGGAGTGCAGCAGGGCGAGGTGCCCAGCGGCGCCTCGGACGACGGCTGGCGGACCTCCACGCGGATGCTCTCGTCCACGCCGGTGATCCGCCCGCCGGTCGTCAACGGGGAGCGGACGAGGGACCCGTACCGGGGCGTGGTGAGGGAGAACGTCGTGTCGTCGGTGCCCACGACCTCCCATGGGGCGTCAGGGCCGCTGCCGTACCGCACGAGGTGGATCACTGCCGCGGTGCCGCTCTCGGGCCCCGTGTGCGCGACGCCGATGCGGGCCTGGCGACCGCTGACCTTGCGCGAGGAGACCCGGTCGATCTCCTTGAAGCCCAAGTAGCCGCGGGTGAAGGACAGCGCGGTCTGCTCCGGGTCGAGGTGCCAGGGCTGGGCGCCGCTGGAGCGGTAGGCGCGCTCCCACGCCTGGGCCTGGGCGAGCGTGGCGAACGGCCACATCGGCTTCAGGCTCGTGGAGCCGAGCGGCGGCTTTCCGTTGGGGGCAGGCGTGTTCGGGGCGGGAGTGCCCGCCGGGGTAGTCGCCGGGGTCGTCGTAGGCGACGAGGGTCGGGACGTCGTGGCCGACTGCGACGGCGACGGAGCGGACGCTCCCGACGCGGAAGTGGGCGGCGCCGAGGCGTTCGGCGACCCGCCGGAGCTGCTGCAGGCGGTGAGCATGAGGCCGGCCGCGGCTGTCGCGACCAGGAGTCGGAACGGGAGCCGAGTGTTCATGGGTGCCCCCAGGCAAGGTGGAACCGACCGCCATTACGGTCTGTTCAGCCATCGTGCCACCACACTCGGCCCACGTCACAGAGGTCGTCGCGGGTGAGTCGACGGGGGCCGCCGCGATCAGCCGCGCCGGGCGGGCCCGCAGCGTGCGCGCCGTGCCCGATTCCCTCCGGCGCCAGGGCTGCGGGCAGCCAAGGACGGCGTACGATCCGGCCGACCGGTCGGCGTCAAGAAGCCGACAGGGATCCCGCCCGGTCCGCCGACCGGCGGCGGCCAGGGGCGATGCTCCTGCTGTGACCGTCACCTGGGGCCCTGACCGCGGCGTGCGCCGGACCACGCTCGCCCTCGCCGCTGCCGGTCCGGCGCTGATCGCCCCCGGACTGATCGTCGGCAGCTGGTGGCTGATCGGCGCCGGCGTCTGGGCGGTGATCGTGGCGATCGTGATCGAGCTGGTGTACCGGCCCTGAGCAACTGCCGCTCCGGCGTCTGGGCTACCGGCGGCCCCCTCGTCCTGAGGCGCCGACCACACAGGGACATCACGCCCCCCGCCTCACAGCATCACATGCTTGACCTGGGTGTAGTCCAGCAGCCCGGCCATTGACAGATCGCTGCCGTAGCCGGAGTGCTTGACCCCGCCGTGCGGCATCTCGGAGACGGTCGTGCCGTGGGTGTTGACCCAGACGATGCCGGTGTCCACGGCCCGGGTCGCCCGCATGGCGCGGTCGTGGTCGGCGGTCCAGACGCTCGCCGCGAGCCCGAAGCGGACGTCGTTCGCCAGCCTGAGCGCCTCTGCCTCGTCGGCGAACTGCTGCACGGTCACGACGGGACCGAAGATCTCCTCCTGCACGATCTCGTCGCTCTGACGGACGCCGGCGACGACGGTGGCCTCGTGGAAGTAGCCGGCCCCTCCGACGCGCGAGCCCCCGGCGACGATGTCGGCGTGATCGGGCAGTCTGCTCAACAGGCCCTGGACGGAGGCCAGTTGGGCCGCGTTGTTGAGCGGACCGAAGTCGGCTCCCGGACGCTGCTTGGCGGCCTGGGCGGCGAACGCGGAGACGAACTCCTCGTACACGCACCCGTGGACCAGGAGCCGGGTCGGGGCCGTGCAGTCCTGGCCCGCGTTGTAGTACGCCACCGAGGCGAGCTCCGCCGCGGCAGCCTCGACGTCCACGTCGTCGTACACGATGACCGGCGCGTTGCCGCCCAGCTCCAGATGGACGCGTTTGAGGTCCGCGGCCGCCGCCGCGGCTATCTCCCGTCCGGCCCGGACGCTGCCGGTGACCGCGATCAGGCGGACCTGCGGATGACCGGTGAGCGCCCGGCCGGTGTCGCGGTCGCCGCACAGGACGTTCAGGGCGCCCGGCGGCAGGTGCTCCGCGGCGATCCTGGCCAGCAGCGCGGACGACGAGGGCGTGGTGTCCGCGGGTTTGAGCACGGTCGTGTTGCCTGCCGCCAGCGCGGGGGCGATCTTCCACGCGGCCATCATGAGCGGATAGTTCCACGGGGTGATCTGCGCGCAGACGCCGATGGGCTCGCGGCGCAGCAGGGAGGTGCGGCCCTCGGTGTACTCGCAGGCCGCGGCGCCCGGCAGATTGCGTGCCGCGCCCGCGAAGTAGCGGAAGACGTCCGTGATCGCGGGCAGTTCGTCGTCGCGGAACATCTGCGCCGGCTTGCCGGTGTCCCCCGCCTCGGCGGCCGTCAGCTCGTCCGCGTGCGCTTCCATGGCGTCGGCGATGCCGAGCAGGGCGCGCTGCCGCTCGACGGGGGTGGTTCTCGACCAGCTCTCGTACGCCGACGCCGCGGCCCGACACGCGGCTTCGGCGTCCGCCGTCCCCGAGCGCGGGGCGCTGCGGTGCGTCTGACCGGTGGCGGGGTCGACGAGGTGCATGACCTCACCGGAGGCGGCGGGCAGGTCGGCTCCCCCGATGTGGTTGAGGACCAGGGCGCCGTGGTGGTTCTCAGCGTTCTCAGCGTTCTCAGCCACGGCTCAGGGCCTCCTTCGCCGCGGCGCGGCCGGTGCGGACCGCGCCTTCCATGTAGCCGGCGACCCACTGGTCGGATCCGCAGACGTAGAAGGGCGGTTCGTGGCGTCCGTGCGACGGGCCGACGGCCATGACGTCGCCCGGCGTCCACTGGGTGACATAGCCCTGGGTCCAGGGGTCGGTCCCCCACATCCGCAGATATGTGCCGGCCGGCTGGTGCGCCTGTTCGCCGTAGAGTCGCACGATGTCGCCGAGCAGTTCGTGCTCGATCCGCTGGGCGGGCATGCCGAGCATCACTCCGTAGCGCTCGGGCGGTACGAGGGCGGAGAGGATGCCCTCGTTCTGCGGCCAGGTGCTGCCGAGGACTCCTTCGCACTCGGAGAGTCCGTTGAGGCCGAGGTCGCGCCAGAACGGCTTGTCGTACGCGGCGGCGAACTTGGCCGCGCAGGCCTGGCGTTGCCGGTGGAGCGAGGCGAGCCGCTCGCCGGAGACGCCGGAGACGGCGACCGAGCGGAGCGGTCCTACGGGCAGGGCGCTGACGACGGCCCTCGCGGTGAGCTTCTCCCCGCCCTTCAGGCCCACCGAGCAGCCGCCCGGCCGCACGGCGAGGGACTCCACCGGTGCGCCGAGCCGTATCCGGTCGCCGAGCCCGGCGGCCATGCGCAGGGCCACGGTCGCCGAGCCCTCGGCGACGCGCAGGCCCTCCCAGTCCTCGTAGTCGTAGTGGTCGCCGTCGCCGTGGCCGCTGCCGGGCACGGCGGCGTGCTTGCGCAGGGCGGAGAGCAGCGAGGTCCGCTCGTAGGAGCCGCTCGCGAGGGCGAGTTGGCCGATCTCCCACAGGCGTGCCACCGAGGGCGAGGCGCCTTCGGAGCGCAGCCAGTCGGCGACCGAGATCCGGTCGAGGGCGTCGGCGTCGGGGTGGGACCACGGGTCGTCGGGGTCGACGGTCTGGGCGAGCGCGGTGAAGGCGGCGGTGACGCGCCGGTGGCCGGCGTCGTCGCCGGGGGCGAACCAGTGCGGCGGCTCGCCCGCGGAGACTCCCTCCGCGGTGGCGCGGACCATGGCCCCGGGCTCGGCGACGTAGCTGGGGATCAGGGTGAGGCCCAGCTCCTCGGCCAGTGCGAGGTACGCGGTGTGCGCGCGGCCGACGACTTCTCCGCCGAGCTGGACGAGCCGTCCGTCGGGCAGCTCGGTCTGCTCGACGCGCCCGCCGACGCGGTCGCGGGCCTCGACGACGAGGACGTCCGCTCCGCCGGCGGCCAGGTCGCGTGCGGCGGCGAGGCCGGCGAGGCCCGCGCCGAGGACGATGACGTCGTGGTTCATGCGCGTTCCCTCGGTGCGGCGGTCCCCCGGTCCCCCTGGCCGTCGAGGACCAGGCAGTGCTCGGGCCGCCAGCCGACCTCGACGCTCTCGCCGCCGCTCCAGCGGTCTTCCATGCGGGAGCGGTCGACGTTCTGCTCGAGTACGGACAGGGTGACGCCGGGGGCGAGTTCGATGAGGTAGGTGGTGGTGGGTCCGGAGTAGACGGTCTCGCGGATGATGCCGTCGACCGTGGCCATGTCCGGGGTGAAGTCGGAGAGCCAGATCTTCTCGGGCCGGATGGAGAGGCTGACGGCGGCGCCGTCGGCGACGCCGGGGCGGGGGCCGACCGGGAGCGCGGGGCCCTGCTCCAGCTCCACGGAACCGGCGCGGTAGGTGCCGGGCACCAGGTTGGAGGTGCCCATGAAGGAGGCGACGAAGGTGCTCGCCGGGTGCTCGTACACGTCCTCGGGGGTGCCGCACTGCTCGACGTGGCCCTCGTTCATCACCGCCACCCGGTCGGACATGGTCAGCGCCTCGTCCTGGTCGTGGGTGACGAAGACGAAGGTGATGCCGATCTCGCGCTGGATCTGCTTGAGCTCGACCTGCATACGCCGGCGGAGCTTGAGGTCGAGGGCCGCCAGCGGCTCGTCCAGCAGCAGCACCTGGGGGCGGTTGACCAGCGCGCGGGCCAGGGCGACCCGTTGGCGCTGGCCGCCGGAGAGGGTGGTGGGCCTGCGGTCGCCGAGGGCGCCGAGCTGCACCCGTTCGAGCATGTTGCCGACGCGTTCGCGGATCTCGGCCCGGCCGACGCCCTTGCGCTTGAGCCCGAAGGCGACGTTGTCGGCGACCGTGAGGTGGTCGAAGAGGGCGTAGCTCTGGAAGACCGTGTTGACGTTGCGCCGGTTGGGCGGCAGACAGGTCACGTCCTCTCCGCCGAGCAGGATCGCGCCGTCGGTGGGGTCGGTGAATCCGCCGATCATCCGCAGGGAGGTGGTCTTCCCGCAGCCCGAGGGGCCGAGGAGCGAGAAGAACTCTCCGGGGGCGATGTCGAGGGAGAGGTCCTGGACGGCGTAGGCGCCTGCGGAGTAGGCCTTGCTGACGCTGTCGAGGCGGACGGCGGGCATGGGGTCCGCTGAGGTCGTGGAGGTCACGGCTGTCACTTCCCGGAGAGGAGATCGAGGCCGCCGCGGCGACCGAACAGGCGCGGGATGAAGAGGGCGAGGGCGATGAGGCCGATGGACCCGGCCAGCATCAGCGTCCCGACGGCGTTGATGGTGGGCTGCACGCCGAAGCGGATCGCGGAGTAGATGCGTACGGACAGCGGCTGCGGGTCCACGCCGGTGGTGAAGTAGGCGAGCACGAAGTCGTCGAAGACGAGCGCGAAGACGAGCACGGCGGACGCCAGGATGCTGGGGAGCAGCGCGGGCAGGGTGACCAGGCGCAGCGCCTGCCAGCGGGTGGCGCCGAGGTCTGTCGCGGCCTCCTCCACCTCTGGGTTGAGGGCCGCGATCCGGGAGCGCAGGATCACCGTCACATAGGAGATGGAGAAGGTGATCTCCGCGAGCATCACGGTGCCGCTGGACAGCGTGATGCCCATGCCCTTGAAGAGGAGCATCGCCGCGACGCCGGTGACGATCTCCGGGGTGATCAGCGGGACGAGCATCACCAGGCCGGCGAGGGAGCCGAGCCGGCTGCGGCAGCGGACCAGTCCGAGGGCGAGGGCGACGCCGAGGATCAGCGAGCCGGCCATCGCGACCAGGGACACTCTCAGGCTCATGCCCAGCGATGCCAGCAGGACGTCGTCGTTGAAGAAGGCCGAGTACCAGCGGAGGCTGAAGTCCTTGAAGACGGTCAGCGACTTCTGGGAGTTGAAGGAGAAGAGGACGACGACGCCGATGGGGAGGTACAGGAGCGCGAAGAACAGGACGGTGACGCCGATGGCGAGGCGGGGCTTGCGGTCGGCGCCCCGACGCCTGCGCCTCCGGGCGGCCGGGCGGTCGGCGCCCGCGCGGGCGGTCCGTGCCGTCGGGCGGGGGGCGGGGGCCGGCAGGGCTTTGCGTGCCGGGTTGAGGGCTGGGCGCAGGGTCATCGGGCCGCCTCCGCCTCGTCTTTGCGGGTGCGGCGCAGGTAGCCGATCATCCCGAGGAACAGGACGGCCATCATCAGCATGGTGAGCGCCGAGCCGAGCGGCCAGTTCTGGCCCTGGAAGAACTTGTCCTGGATCAGGTTGCCGATCATGATCTGGTCGGGGCCTCCCATCAGTTGAGCGCTGACGAAGTCGCCCATAGCGGGCAGGAAGACAAGGACGCAGCCGGCCGCCGCGCCCTGCCGGGTGGCGGGCAGGGTGACGAAGAAGAAGGTCCGCAGGGGGCCTCCGTAGAGGTCGCGTCCCGCCTCGATCAGGGAGACGTCCATGCGCTCCAGGGCCGCGTAGAGCGGGATGATCATAAAGACGACGAAGCCGTAGACGAGTCCCGCGATGACGCCCGGGCCGGTCTGGAGGATCTTGGTGTCGCCGTCCGCGAGGCCGATGGCGCGCAGGGCTTTGAGCACCGGTCCGCTGTCGGACAGGACGACGGACCAGCCGTACATCCGCACCAGGTAGTTGGCGAAGAAGGGCACGACGATGGCGGCGATCAGCAGGGTCTTGAAGCGCCCGCCGTACAGGGCGATGGCGTAGGCGACCGGGTAGGCGATGACGAGGCAGATCGCGCAGGTGAGCAGCGAGTATCCGAGGGAGCGGAGCAGCACCGCGCGGTAGGCGGGGTCGGCCATCGCCACGATGTTGTCGAAGTTGAGCCCGAACTGCGGGTTGCCGAGCGGGTCGGTGGTGCCGAAGGCGAGCGCGGCGACCAGCAGCAGCGAGGCGATGAGGAAGCCGGTCATCCAGAGGGTGCCGGGGATCATCAGCCAGGTCCACAGCCGGGCGCCGGACGCGGAGGCGCCGCGGCGGGGGCGGGGCTTGCCGGGTTCGGGGTGGGTGCGTTGTGCCATGTCAGCCGGCCTTCACATGGGTCCAGGCGGTGTCTCGGGCCCGTTCGCCCGTCGAGCTGCCGTTGCGGAAGAAGAGGTCGTCCTTGAGGTCGTCCGCGGAGACGAGGCACTCTGGGAACGGCTCGACCAGGGCCGCGTACGTGCTCTCGGTCCCGCGCACCGGCATCGGATAGCCGATGTACTCGATGTTCTTCTTCACGTTCTCCGGGCGGAGCATGTAGTCGATGAAGAGCATCGCCGTTCCGGGATGCCGGGCGTTGGCGGGGATGGCGTAGCAGTCGGAGTTGACCGGCGCGCCCTCGCGGGCGACCTCGAAGCCGAAGACCGAGGGGTCCTTGGCCTGGCCGAGCATGGCCGCCATGTCTCCGCTCCAGGCCTGGGTCATGACCGCGTTGCCGTTGAGCAGGTTGTTGTAGCTGTCGCTGGAGAAGCCGCGCAGTCGCGGTCTGAGGGACTTCAGGGTGCTGGTGATGCGGTCGAGATCGCCGTCGTCGGTGGTGCTGAGGTCGAGGCCGAGCTTGAGCGCTCCGAGGCCGAGCACTTCGTCGCGGTCGTCGAGCACGAAGACCCTGCCCTGGGCGCCGGGGTGCCACAGGTCGCCCCAGGAGCCGGCGAGGTCGTCGCCGATCCGGTCCTTGCGCCAGCCGATCCCGGTCTTGTACATGATGAACGGGACGGTGTGCGCGGACTTCGCGTCGTACCAGGGGTCGGCGAAGTAGTCGTACGCCCCGAACACGGACTCCGCGTGTTTGAGCCGGGTGTGGTCGATACGGCGCAGCCGGCGGCCCTCGACGAGCCGCTGGGTCCATTTCGCGCTGGGAAAGACCAGGTCGTAGCGGTTTCCCGCATTGAGTTTGGCGACCATGCCTTCCATCGAGTCGAAATTCGACTGGATGACCTTGACGCCGTATTCCTTCTCGAATGCTCTGAAGATCGCCGGGTCGATGAAGTCGGCCCAGTTGAAATAGACCAGGTCGCCGTCGACGCGGACGTCGATCGGCTCGTCCGGATCGCCGTGGGCGTTCGCGTCCTCGGGGAGGAATCCGCAGCCGGTGGCTGCGATGCCGAGCCCGAGGGCCGCGGCCGTGCCGGTGGAGGCGCGGAGGAAAGAGCGGCGGGACAGTGGAAATACCTCGGGGGACATCGGGGGGTCCTCTCCGTGGGTCCTGGGGAACGGACGACACTGCTTTCAGGGCGCGGTCATGGACGCACGGATGCCTGACTCCGTGCTCGACCAGGGAGCCGCGTGGCGGTGCGGGGCACACCGCCGGTACGGCTCCGGCTTCTCCCTGCCGGCTGTCAGGGACGGTCTAGGGCTGCGGACCGCTGCGGGTCACGCCGCCGGACCGCTGTCGGGGGCGCCGTCGAGCGGCGCGCCCGCGTCGCGGTCCAGGTCGCGGCGGACGCGGCCGGCGAACCAGCCCACGGCCGCCTCGCGGCGGGACAGCGGGCCGGGCTCGAAGCCCGGGGTCGTCAGCCCCTTCTGCACCCTGGCCACCAGCTCGGCGTCCTCGTCGTTGGTGATCCAGCCGATGTGGATGTTGAGCCGCCGGGCGAGGCGGGTGCGCAGTCTGGTGCCCGGGCGGGTGTAGAAGGCGCCGGGTACGGCCACCTGGTCCACCGCCTGGGGGATCGCGGTCCAGGCAAGCACATGGTCGGGGTAGAAGTCGATGAGTGTGTTGGGATAGATCACGGCGTACCGCCACACCCTCCGGTCGGCCTCGGTGAGGCCGGGCATGGGAGCGGTGATCCGCTGGTAGAGGCGCTCCGCCCAGTTCGAGGACGGCTTGTCGCGCAGGGGCGAGGCGAAGAGGGCGTAGGACTCCTCGATCTCGCAGGTGTAGCCCTGGTAGTCGAGCAGGCGCATCAGGCCGGGGTGGGCGACCGGCACGTGGTAGCCCTCGAGGTAGTTGTCGACGGCCACCTTCCAGTTCGCGTTCTGGACCTCGGCGCCGTCGAGTTCGTGGATCCGGCTGCGGCCCACCGGCACCAGATCGGCTCCGGCATAGTGGCCGACGGCCTCGGCGAGCCCGGCGCACTGTTCGGCCAGGGGGACGGCGTCCGGGTCGAGGTTGACGAAGACGAAGCCGAGGAAGGACTCGACGCGTACGGAGAACAGGCCGAGCTTGGGCTTGTCCAGGCACGGGATCTGCCGTGCTTCGGGCGCTCCGACCAGAGTGCCGTCGAGTTTGTACGTCCAGCCGTGGTACGGGCAGCGAATGGCCTTGCCGCTCGGCTCGGGCTTGGCGACCAGGCGGGTTCCCCGGTGCCGGCAGGCGTTGAGGTGGGCGGCGAGGCTGCCGTCCTCGATCCTGACCACCAGGACCTCGCGTCCGGCGACGGTGGCCGCGAGGCGGGCGCCGGGTCCGGGCAGGTCGGATTCGTGGCACACGAGCTGCCAGGACCGGGCGAAGATGTGCTCGGTCTCGGCGGCGGCCGTGTCCGGGTCGGTGTAGTAGCGGGCGGACAGCGCCTGACCGGGGCTGTCCTGGCTCTGCCGCGTCGGCGGTGCGGTGCGGGCGGGGGCTTCGGGCTGCATCGGCTGACTCCTCCATGCCGTCTGAGCGGCGATCGGTGTTGAGGCGGCCCATAGGCGGTCAGTGGGCCTTGGCGAGGGGAGCGCCGAGCCGCACTAACTAATTGGTCAGTCAGGTTGCTGACAGGTTTCCGCAATGTCAAGGCTTGCAGACTGACTAATTGATTAGTTAGCGTAGTCGTCATCACAACAGCCGGCATCTCGCCGGACACGGAAGCGCCGGACGTCCACCGCCCGGGCCCGTGCCCCCCGAATCGCCCACGGCGTCCACCGATCTCCCGAAGCCCCCGCCGCACGGAATCCCCGTTCCGGCAGTCGGCCGCACCGGCAGCTCCGCCGCTCGGCCCCACCGCCCGGTCAAGGCCGTGACGGCTCCCCACCCCTCTCCACTCCCCATCCCTCTCCACCGGAGGCACGCATGAGCGGTCGTCGGAGTCTGGTCTGGCTCGGGCTCACCCCCGAGCCCGAGCGGGAACTGCCCCCCACCGTTGCCGCCCTGCGCACCCAGAAGCGCGGCACGGCCGCCGCGCCGCCGGAGCTGGCGGCCGCCGAGCAGCGCCGGGTGGAGAGCCTGATCCTGCACGGCAGCCGGCGCAGCTGGCTGCGCTATCTCGCCGAGGTCACCGACCTGGTGACCGCCGTCGCCGACGGCTCCCGTCCCGGCGACCGGCGGGCCGCCCTGCTCGCGGGAGAGGTGGTGCTCGACCACCACCACATGCTCATCGGCCTCCCGGGCCCCGGATACGACCGCACCGCGGCCGACCGCCGAGCCCTGGAGCACGCCGTACGCACCCTGCGCACCGGCGCGACGGAAGGAGAGCGGGCATGAGCACGGCAAGGAGGACGGGCGTGAGCACGACCTGGATCCGCTCCCTGATGCCCGGGGCGCCCAGCACGAGCGCCCACACGCCGCCCGGGACTCCCACCGCCGCTGACCGCCCCTCGGCCGGCACGCTGCTCGGCACGAGCCCCGATGCGGCCGAGAGCGCCGAGGAGTACGCGGCCGCCGGAGGCTACCGCGCCGCCGTGGACCCCGTCCTGCTCCTCGAGCACATCGCCGCGTCGGGCCTGCGCGGCCGGGGCGGCGCGGGCTTCCCCGCCGCCGTGAAGCTGCGGGCGGTCCGCGACGGCGGGCGCGCGCCCGTCGTCGTCGCCAACGGCGAGGAGGGCGAGCCCGGCTCGGCCAAGGACCGCTGGCTGATGCGGGCCCGTCCCCACCTCGTCCTGGACGGGCTGGCCCGGGCTGCCGCGATCACCGGCGCCGTCCGGGGCTATGTCTACCTCTCGGATCCGGTCGCGGGCGAGCGCATACGGCTCGCTCTGGCCGAGCGGGACCCGGCGGTGCCCGTCGAGGTGGTCGAGACCGGGCACGCGTACGTCGCGGGCGAGGAGAGCGCGGTCGTCCGCCGGATCAACGGCGGACCGGCGCTGCCCACCGCGAAGCCGCCCCGCCCCTTCGAGCGGGGCGTCCAGGACCGGCCGACCCTGGTCTCCAACGTCGAGACGCTCGCCCGGATCGCCCTCGTCGCCGCACGGCCCGAACGGCGCCGGCAGATCGCCGGCTCCACGCTGGTGACCCTGTCCGCCGCCGGCGGACCGGCGCTGCTCGCCGAGGTCCCGTACGGCGCGACCCTGCGGACCCTGGCCGCCGCCCAGGGCACTCCCGACGCGGCGGGGGCCCTGATGGGCGGACTGTTCGGCGGACTGATCGACGGCGGTCTGCTGGACCTGCCGCTCGACCCGGACGCCCTGAAGGCCGCGGGCACCGCGCTGGGCTGCGGCGCGATCCACTTCCTCGCCCCCGGCGAGTGCCCGGTCGCCGTGGCCGCCGACGCGGTGGGCCATCTCGCCGCCGAGAGCGCCCGCCAGTGCGGCGTCTGCATCGCGGGCACCGCCTCGATCAGCGACGCCCTGCACGCGCTCACCGCGGCCACGGCCGCCCCCGACGCCCTCGACAAGCTCGCCCGATGGTCGGCCGGGCTGCCCGGACGGGGCGCGTGCGGGCTGCTGGACGCGGCCGCCGGGGTGGCCGGAAGCCTGCTGCGCGTCTTCCCCGACGTGGCACGCGCCCACCTCGACTCGCCCTGCTGGGCCTGCTCCGCCGCGCCTCGCGACGGCGGCCGCCGGCTCGCCGTCGCCGTGCCCGAGGTCGGGCCCGAGGTCGGCCCCCTCACTCCCTCTCCCGTGCCCGCGCTGAAAGGAACACCGTGAAACTCCTTCTCGACTCCACGCTCTGCCAGGGCTACGGGCTCTGCCAGGAACACGCCCCCGAGCTCGTCGAGCTCGACGAGTGGGGATACGCGGCGGTCATCGCCGTGCCCGTGCCGGCCGGTCAGGAGGAGGCCGCCCGCGCGTGCGCCGCGTCCTGCCCCAACGCAGCACTGCGAATGGAGAAGTGACATGGGACGCGATCTCACCGCGCTCTTCGACCCCACGTCCGTCGCCGTGGTCGGCGCGAGCGACGACCCGGCGAAGTACGGCCACTCGGTGGCCGCGCAGGCGCTGCGGGCGCCCGGCCGGCGGCCCGTCCACCTGGTGAACCGTCGTGGCGGCGCCGTCCTGGGGCGCCCGGCGGCCACCTCTCTCACCGCGATCGGCGAGCCCGTCGACCTGGTGGTGATCTCCGTGCCCGGCCGGGGGTTCGAGGCCGCCGTCGACGACGCGCTGGCCTGCGGGGCCCGGGCGATCGTCGGCATCACCGCCGGCTTCGCCGAGACCGGCCCCGAGGGGCTCGCCCGGCAGCAGGCGATCGCCGCCCGGGTGCGGGACGCGGGCGCCGTGCTGGTGGGCCCCAACTGCCTCGGGATCGCGGACAACACCACCGAGCTGTATCTGGCGTCCGACGCCTTCACCCACGGCGGGATCGCCCTGCTCAGCCAGAGCGGCAACCTCGCGCTGGAGATCGAGCTGCGCGCCGCTCCCCTCGGCCTCGGCTTCTCGCGCTTCGTCTCCCTCGGCAACCAGGCCGACGTCACCCTGGTCGACCTCGTCGAGGACTGCGGGCGCCACGAGGGCACCTCCGCCATCGCCGTGTACGCCGAGGACTTCGGCGACGGCCGCGCCTTCGCCCAAGCGGCCGCGGCCGCCGGCAAGCCGGTCGTGCTGCTCACCGCGGGCCGCGGCGCCGCCTCCGCCCGCAGCGCCCAGTCGCACACCGGCGCCCTCACCACATCGGCCGACGTCGTGGCCGCCGCCTGCCGCGACGCGGGCGTGGAACTGGTCGCCACCCCGCTGGAGATGACCGTCGTGCTGGCCGCCCTCAACGCCGGCGCCCGCAGCACCGGCCGGCGCTGCGCGGTCTTCACCGACGGCGGCGGCCACGGCGTCATCGCCGCCGACGCCGCCGAGGCGGCCGGTCTCGAGGTGCCCGAGCTGAGCGCGCCCACGAAAGGGCGCCTCGCGTCGCTGCTGTGGGAGCAGTCCGCGGTGGGCAACCCCGTCGACCTGGCCGGGATGGGCGAGCAGGACCCCCGCTCGTACGCTGCCACGGTCGCCGGGCTGCTCAAGGCCGACGAGGTCGACGCCGTCCTGATGACGGGGTACTTCGGCGGCTACGCGGCCTCCGGCGGCGGGCTCGGCGGCGAGAGCGCCACCCTCGCCGAGGGCGAGAAGCAGGCCGCCCGGGAGATCGTCGCCGACTGGACGACGACGCCCAAGCCGCTGGTCGTGCAGTCGATGTACCCGCGCTCGCCCAGCTGCCGGACGCTGACGGACGCCGGGATCCCGGTGTTCTCCGCCACGGAGGACGCGGCCCGCGCCCTCACCGCGATGACGGGCGCCCGGGCGGCCGGCCCGCTCGGGGTCGCACCCCTGCCGCCCATCGCCCCGCCCCTGGAGGACGCCGGGTACCACGGCGTCCGGGCGCTGCTCAGCGCCGCCGGAGTGCCCTTCCCTCCGGCGCGCGAGATCACCGACGAGACGGAGCTGCTCGCCGCGGCCGACGCGTTCGCCGGACCGTATGTGCTCAAGGCCCTGCACGTCCTGCACAAGTCCGACGCGGGCGGCGTGGCGCTGCGGCTCGCGGACCGGGACGCGCTGCTCGCCGCGTACCGGGAGATGGACGCCAGGCTCGGCGCGTCCGCCTACTCGGTCGAGGCGATGGCCGACCTCGGCGACGGCGTCGAGCTGATCGTCGGAGTCAACCGCGACCCGCGCTTCGGTCCGGTCGCCATGGTCGGGCTCGGCGGAGTGCTCACCGAGACGCTGCACGACGTCGCCTTCTCCCTGGCGCCCGTGCCCGCCGAGCGCGCCGAACGGCTGCTGCGCGGTCTGCGGACCGCCGCTCTGCTCGACGGCGTCCGCGGCCGGCCCGCCGTGGACGTCACGGCCGCGGCAGCCGTCGTCGAGCGCATCACCGCGGTCGCCGCCGCCCACCCCGAGATCGCCGAGCTCGAGGTCAACCCGCTGCTGGTCCGCCCGGACGGCGTACTGGCCCTGGACGCCCGCGCCGTACTGGCCTGAGCGCTCCGCCGCCCCGCACCCCCGCCCCGAACCCCAAGGACACCAGCATGGACTTCCGCTACACCCCCGAGCAGGCCGACCTCAAGGCGCGGTCCGCAGCGTACGCACAGCTGCTGATGCAGTACGAGGACCAGTCCGAGGAGGCCGGCGGGCCGCTGCCCGCCGACACGGTCCGTGAGCTCACCCGCGCGGCGATCGACGCCGGCGTCTACGCGATCAACATGCCCGCCGAGTGGGGCGGCGCCGGTCTGTCCCTGCTCGACCAGGTCATCGTCGAGGAGGAGTTCGGGAAGGTCACCAACTGTCTGTGGGACATCCCGTGGCGGCCCGCCAACGTCCTGGCGTACGGCACCGAGGCGCAGCGTGAGAAGTATCTGTTGCCCGTCATCCGCGGCGAGCGCTTCGACGCGTTCGCGGTGACCGAGCCGGGCGCCGGCTCGGACCCCGGCTCATGCGTCAGCACCGCGACCCGCACGGAGGGCGGATGGCTGCTGAACGGCGAGAAGTGGTTTGTGACCTGCGGCGACATCGCCGACTTCCTGCTGGTGCAGGCCGACGCGGGTCCGGAGCGGGCGGCGACGCTCTTCTTCGTGGACAAGCAGGCGCCGGGCGTGCAGATGACCCGGGTGCCGCGCTTCATGCACTCCGCGGTCAACGGGCACCCCGAGTTCGTCTTCTCGGACGTCTTCGTGCCCGACGAGGACGTGCTCGGCGGCGTCGGCAACGGCTACGAGCTGACCAAGGAGTGGTTCACCGACGAGCGCCTGATGATCGCGGCGCGGACGACGGGCGCCGCGGAGCGGGCCCTGGAGCTGGCCCGCGACTGGGCGATCCGGCGCGAGCAGTTCGGCTCGCCCATCGCCGACTACCAGCTGATCCAGGGCATGCTCGCCGACTGCGCCGTCGACATCGCCGTCAACCGCGCCTACACCCACCAGGTCGCCTGGGAGGCCGACCAGCCGCACACCGACCGCAAGACCCTGCACGCCAAGGCGTCGACGGCGAAGCTCGCCGCGAGCGAGGCGGCCGGGCGGGTCGTCGACCGGTGTCTGCAGATCTTCGGCGGCCGCGGCTACGACCGCTCCTACCCCGTCGAGCGCCTCTACCGCGAGCTGCGCGTCGACCGCATCTGGGAGGGCACCTCCGAGATCCAGCGCCTCATCATCGCCAACGAGCTCGTCAAGCGCGGCACCCGTGCGCTCGCGCTGCCCCACTCCTGACACCCGCTCCCCCGTACGTCTTTCAACCCCGAGGACTGACATGGACTTCCGTCTCACCGCCCGTCAGGAAGAGCTCAAGAGCTCCGCGCGCGGGCTCGCCGACTTCATCATGAAGTACGAGGCCGACTGCGAGGAGAACAACGGTCTGCCGCCGCAGGCCCACGCGCAGATCCGCGACGCCGTGCTCGACAGCGGGCTCCAGGCGGTCAACATGCCCGCCGAGTGGGGCGGCGCCGGGCTCACGATCCTGGAGCAGGCCACCGTCCAGGAGGAGCTCGGCCGGCTCACCGGCGCCCTGTGGGACATGGTGTGGCGCCCGGCCAACGCGCTGCGGTTCTGCACCCCCGAGCAGCGCCGGCGCTACCTCGTGCCGGTCATCGAGGGCCGGCGCCGGGACTGCTACGCGGTGACCGAGCCGGAGGCCGGGTCGGACCCGCAGAACCTCAAGACCACGGCGACGCGCACCGCGGACGGCTGGGTCCTCAACGGCGAGAAGTGGTTTGTGACCGTCGGCGACCACGCCGACTTCATGATCGTGCTGGCCGCCGCCGGCGACGAGGGCGCGCCGACCCTGTTCCTGGTCGACAAGGAGACCGCGGGCATCGAGATGACACGGGTGCCGCGCTTCATGCACACCTTCGTCTACGAGCACCCCGAGTTCGTCTTCACGAACGTGCGGGTCCCCGAGGACGCCGTGCTCGGCGGCATCGGCAACGGGTACGACATCACCCGGTCCTGGTTCACCGAGGAGCGCCTGATGATCGCGGCGCGGACGACGGGCGCCGCGGAGCGCGCTCTGGAGCTGGCCCGCGACTGGGCGATCGAGCGCAAGCAGTTCGGCTCGCCGATCGCCGACTTCCAGCTGATCCAGGGCATGCTCGCCGACTGCGCCGTCGACATCGCCGTCAACCGCGCCTACACCCACCAGGTCGCCTGGGAGGTGGACCAGGGCGTGGCCGACCGCAAGACGCTGCACGCCAAGGCGGCCATCGCCAAGCTGTCGGCGAGCGAGGCGGCCGGGCGGGTCGTCGACCGGTGCGTGCAGATCTTCGGCGGCCGCGGCTACGACCGCTCCTACCCCGTCGAGCGCCTCTACCGCGAGCTGCGCGTCGACCGCATCTGGGAGGGCACCTCCGAGATCCAGCGCCTCATCATCGCCGGGGAGCTGGTCAAGCGCGGTACGGGAGTTCTGCAGATGCCGTCGGCCTGACCACGCCGAGGGGAGGCCCGGCTCCCGGGCCGGGCCTCCCCCGCCACCGAACGACGAGAGAGCGAGGATGCGATGGGCGAGATCGAGCGGGTCGGGATCGTGGGCTGCGGCCTGATGGGGTCCGGGATCGCCGAGGTGTGCGCGCGGGCGGGCCGGGAGGTGGTGGTGGTCGAGTCGAGCGACGCGGCGGCCGACGCCGGGCTGAGCCGTGTCACCGCCTCGCTGGACCGCGCCCAGGCCGCGGGGAAGCTGACGGGCGAGGACCGGGACGCGGCGCTGGCCCGGATCTCGACGACTGCCGACATGGACCGGATGGCCGACCGGCACCTGGTCGTGGAGGCCGTCGCCGAGGACGAGGCGGCCAAACTCGCCGTGTTCACCAAGCTGGACGCGATCGTGCGCGATCCCGAGGCGATCCTGGCGACGAACACCTCCTCCATTCCCGTCATCCGGCTCGCGGCGGCCACCGCGCGCCCGGAGCAGGTGATCGGCCTCCACTTCTTCAACCCCGTGCCGGTGCTCCCCCTGGTGGAGCTGGTGCCGTCGCTGCTGACCGGCGCGAGCACGGTGCGCCGCGCCGAGGAGTTCGCCGCCGGCGTGCTGGGCAAGCAGGTGGTGCGGGCCCGCGACCGCGCCGGCTTCATCGTCAACGCTCTGCTCGTCCCGTATCTGCTGGCCGCGGTGCGGATGGTCGAGTCGGGCACCGCGTCGGTCGAGGACGTCGACCGGGGCATGATCCTCGGCTGCGCGCACCCGCTCGGACCCCTGGCGCTGACCGACCTCATCGGCCTGGACACCACGAAGGCCATCGCCGAGTCGATGTACGAGGAGTTCCGGGAGCCGCAGTACGCGCCGCCGCCGCTGCTGGCCCGGATGGTGGACGCCGGACTGCTCGGCCGCAAGTCGGGCAGGGGCTTCCACACGTACGCCGCATGACGTCCGCCGCCCGCCGTATTCCCGCGACACGCCGGGGATAGGCGAAGATGGGCGGCGGCGAGGACGGGCGCGGCCCCGCCCAGAGGACCTGAGACAGAACCGCACGACACGGGGAGCACACGACGTGGCCAAGGCAGAGCGCACGCGGGAGACACGTGAGCGGATTCTCGCAGCGGCGTGCGAGGTGATCGCCGAGGTCGGCTTCGAGAAGATCCGTATGCGCATGGTCGCCGAGCGCGCCAGCGTCTCGACGGCGCTGCTCCACTACCACTTCGAGACCCGCGAGAAGCTCTTCGCGGAGGCGATGACGCACTCCTTCGGCCAGACCGGCACCGACCTCGAGGGGGACGCCGACTCGGTGCCCGCCTCCCGTGTCCTGGCCCGCATCCTGCAGAACCTGCTCCCGACCGACCCCGTGCTCCGGCAGGACTGGAAGCTCTGGCAGGAGCTGTGGGTGCGGGCCCTGCGGGACGAGACGGCGCGGCACCTCGCGATCGACCTCTACGACCAGCTGCGCAGCTGGATCGGCCAGGCGCTGGAACGCGGCATCGCCTCCGGGGAGTTCGCCCGCTGCGACGTCGCCGCGACGAGCACGATGATGCTCGCGCTCTGCGACGGCTTCGGCATCCGCCTGATGCTGGGCGACCCCACGGTCGATGTGGACGGGGCGCAGAACGCCGTGTGGGGGGCGATCGCGCCGACCCTGGGGGTCCCGCCGGAGTTTCCGGCGGTCTGAGCGGCCCGAGGTGGAGTCGAGGCCGTCCCGTACGCGCTGCTGCGCCGCCCCTGCGCGATGGGCGACGGACGTGGATATGAGTAGGCGCGCGGGGACCGGTTGAGTAGCAGGGCCCAGTCGGCGGGGCGGTGCGTCCGGTTGGATCGGATCATGAGCACCGACCTCCCCACCGCCCCCGCCTCTTCCAGCCCCACCGCCGAGGCCGCCCGCCGGCTCCGCATGTGGTCCGTCGTCTGGGCCGCCCTGCTCGTGCCCGCGACGATCGCGACGGGGATCCTCGCCCTCACCGCCGAGAACGCCGGCCGCTGCATCGGCTACGACGAGAGCTGCGGCGGCAACCCCGAGTGGGCGTACGGGGGAAGCCTCCTGGTCGCCGGCGTCGCCTGGGCGACGGTTCTCTGCGTCCCGAGCATCGCCGTGCGCAGGGCCGCGCTGTGGATCCAGCTCGCGGCCGAGTGCGTCTTCCTGACGGCGGTCCTCACCACCTTCGCGTAGAGGCGGTCCCCCGTCGGCTCGAGTGCCGTGCGAGGGCTACGCCTGCCTCGTCCAGCGCTGCGATGCCTCTCCTGCGCGCGTCTGGGTGTTCAGGCCGCTGCTCATGCCCAGGTCGAGGCAGCCGCCTCCGTGATCGCTCCGCGGGCTGCCGCCCGAGCCCGTGCGCCACAGCCGGCCGGCGCCCTCAGCCTCCCTCCTGAGAACGGGCGGCGCCCTGCCTCTTGGCGGCGGCCTCGGTCACATCCCGTTGATCCCGCTCAGCGCGCCGCCCACCGGACCCTGGAACCGCGCCGCGGTGATCCGTACCTCGACGGTGGGGTGGTCCTGCGCCGCGTCCCCGCGGTGGAGCCGAGGGACGGGGACGCTCCGTTGCAGCCCCTGGCCCTCCATGCCCTCCTCGACCGGGCCCCCTACGCCCCCTCGGGGCGGCGCCGCCTCAGGCCCCGGAGCAGCGTCAGGACCCGGCGCGTCGGCGCTGCCGGGCTGGGTGTTCTCCGGCTGCACGGAGGGCGTGTACTGGCTCGGCGCCATACCGCTGTCGGCCATCAGCGACGAGGCGACGATCAGGCCGCCCACGGCGCCCGCCCCGCACACCCCGGCGAGATGCCCACGCCTGAGCGCGGGCCGCGTCCGCCGGCGGCCCCCGCTGCGCCGCGAGTCGCCCTCGGCCGGGCCCGTCGGCGTCACCTGGATCTCCTCCGGCCAGGCGTGGGCCGGCGACACGGCGATGTCCGGCATCGCGGCACCGGCGCCGCGGTCTCCGCGGTCGAACCATCCGGACGTGGCGGGCGCATCGGTGTACCCGGGCCACGCGTCGACGGCCTCCGGGGCGCCGGGCTCGGGCTGTGCGGGCAGCGGCGGATACTCCGGGCGCTCGCTGCGCGCCCACAGCGGTTCCACCACCGTCGGCGACGGCACGCCGTCCGACGCATAGCCCGCGTCCTGCGCGGAATCGCGCCGGAAGAAGACCAGATCCTCGAAGTCAGCGCCCGCCTGCGGCCCGTAGGGGGCGGCGGCAGGCGGGGCCCCGAAATAGGCGGCGGCGGCCGCCGAGGGCCCGGCCGGATCGGCGGGCGCCTCGACCACGGGCGGCGGGGTGGGGGCGTACTGCGGCCGGCGCCGTGTCTCCGTGTTTCCGCTGCCAAGGCCCCAGGGATCGCTCCGGTGCAAGTCCTCGCGGGCGGCGTCCAGACCGTCCAGCACCTTCTGGAAGGACTCCATGATCGTGTCCATGGAGACGGGCTCCCCGCCGGGAGTCGACAGGGGGTCATGGCGATCGGCGTACACGGCAGTCCTCCTCGGCCGGCATCCCTCGCGCACTGTCCGGCAGGCACCGGACAGCGAGACGACGGGATGTCGTGTGGTTCGTTGGACGCCAGCGAAGGCAACGGGGTACGCGCCGTCCGTGACGATCCGGGTGATGACTGCGGCCGCAGGCTTTGTCGTTCGTCCATGGATACGCAGTACGGGCGTTGTTGACTCAACTCTTCTTCCACCAGCTCCCGTCTGGGAGGGCGCGGGACCCGCGCGACGTGCTCGAACCTCATGGTGGCCAAGCGGTTCAGCCGCTCGCCCGAGCACGCCGAGCCGTCGGCCGGGCGCACGCTCGGCGGGGTGTGTCAGGGGAAGGCGGTGAAGCCCTCTGACTGGTCGAGGTGGAAGGGGGCGCCGGGGGCGTCCGGAATCCAGCCGCGCATGCGAGCGGCGCGGATGGCGGCTGCGACGTCCGAGGGCAGGACGGGAGCGGCTGGGCGTCCCATCCAGTTGCTCGGGTGCGGCTGACTGGTCGTGACCACGAGGGTCGCGCCGGGCTGGTCGGCATGCTCGATCGCGTAGGCGAGCGGAGACCAGACCATTCCCTGGTCATAGGTCGGCCTGCCGCGAAGCCTCCAGCGGTAGGCGGTGTGATCGACGGTGATACGTCGCGACCCCTTCTTGGCCAGTGCCATGCCCACACCCTCCCCGGCTGATACTCCCCCGACAGACGGTCGCACCGTACCGGGGTCCGCCCCTCCAGCGTCACGGGTTTCCGGCGGCGCGCGACGACGGGCCGAGGCGAAACTGAGCCAGGCCGGGAGCGAGCGGCCCTCCCCTCGCCTCGGCGACGCCCTAGAGTCGGAACAGCCTTGCACCCACCGCGAACTCGTCCGCGCGCCGCGCACCAGGAGGCAGAAGTGACCACGCTCGACCGACGGACCGCCGAGCCCTCCCGCTCCGCCGCCGCGCCGATCACGCTCTGCCGGGTGCGGCTCGGTGCGGGCGGCCCGCTGAGCGACGTGACGATCGAGAACGGTCTCGTCGGCGCGGTGCGGCCCGCGCAGGCACACCCGCGGCGCGGCGAGCGAGGAGTCGACCTCGACGGCCGGACGCTCCTGCCCGGCCTATGGGACGCGCATGTGCACATGGCCCAATGGGCCAGCGTCCGCCGCCGGTTGGACCTGTCGGGCACGGCGTCGGCACGGGATGCGGCGCAGGCCGCCCACGACCGGGCGGCGGACTTGGCGCCGGGCGAGCTGCTGATCGGGTTCGGCTTCCGGGACGGCCTGTGGCCGGACATACCGCACAAGGAGCTGCTGGACGCCCTGCTGCCGGACCGTCCCGCCGTGCTGCTCAGCGCGGACCTGCACTCCGCCTGGATCAACTCCCCCGGACTCGCCCTGCTCGGCCGCGGCGACCACCCCACCGGACTGCTGCGCGAGGACGACTGCCGGGACGCCACCGCCCAGCTGCCCGCAGTGCCCGAGGACGTCCTGGACCGCTGGGTGCTCGACGCGTGCTCAGCGGCGGCGGAACGGGGGATCACCGGGTTCCTGGACTTCGAGTACGCGGACAACATCGGCGACTGGACCCGCCGCATGGCCACCGCCGCCGTGCCCGTGCGGGTGGCCGCCTCTGTCTACCCGGAGTATCTGCAGGCGGCGATCGACCGCGGGCTGCGCACCGGCGACGTTCTGGACAGCCCGGGCGGACTGCTGGAGACCGGTCCGCTGAAGCTCTTCACGGACGGCTCGCTCAACACCCGTACCGCCCTGTGCCACCAGCCCTACCCGGGCGCGGCGACCGGGCAGCCGGGGGCCCATGGCCTGGCCAAGACGACGCCCGAGGAACTGGCGGCCGTGATGCGGCGGGCCGCCGCGCACGGGGTGGAGCCGGCCGTCCACGCGATCGGCGACCGCGCCAACGAGATGGCTCTGGACGTGTTCGAGGCGGTCCGCTGCCGCGGCCGGATCGAGCATGCCCAGCTCCTCACACCGCAGGACGTGCCTCGCTTCGCCGCCCTGGACATCACCGTCGGCATCCAGCCCACCCACGCCCCGGACGACCGCGACGTCGCGGACCGGCACTGGAGGGGCCGGACCGGCCAGGCCTTCGCCTACGCCGACCTGCTGGCCGCCGGCGCCCGCCTTGAGCTGGGCTCCGACGCTCCGGTCGCGCCGCTCGACCCCTGGCTGACCATCGCGTCCGCCGTGACCCGGACCCGCGACGAGCGGCCGTCGTGGCATCCGGAGCAGTGTCTGCCCCTGGAACAGGCTCTTGCCGGAGCGGCCCGAGGGCGGCGTCTGATCCGGGTCGGCGACCAGGCGGACCTGGTGGTGGTCGACGCCGACCCGCTGACCGCGGACGCCCGCGCCCTGAGCACGATGCCCGTCCACGCGACCATGCTCGCCGGCGGCTGGACGTACCGGTCGCCCGCGATGGCCGATTGAGCCGACCGGCCACGTGGGGACCGTTCCTATCCGGCTGAGAGATGGCTTCTGCCCGTACCGCGTCGCGATCGGTTCTACAAAGCAGAAAGGTCCGTCGATCGGTTCGGGCGACGGACCGACTGGCTTTATCGAACCGGAATTTCATCTACCGCAGGGAGTGGCGCGTCACAGCGCCAGAAGATCATTGCGTTGCTCGGCATACGCGCGTTAGGGTCCTGGTGACCAGCCTGACCGGGCAGCGTTCTGGAGGGGACCGACGGGGCAGCGATGCTTCGGCGGACCGGACGCCCGAGGGTGTTTCACGCGTAAAGCAGGGGGAGTTGTGAGGCGTAGGTCTACGCATTCCGTTTTCATGGCGGATATCTGTGTCACCGTGCTGCCGAATGGGCCTTCAGGCCCTACCGCATCGGCCAGGGCCCTTTCTCTTTGACGCTACGGCATTCCTACGGATCGCTCACTTCCCTTCCTGTTCCAGGGAATGGCGAGATTCCGCCGGGCCCCAGGGCCTGAACGGCTGCGCGTCCCGAATCACCGATTCTCCATCCCGGCGGCCCCCATGGGCTCGTACCGCGACGACTGCGCGCGGTGACCGCACACCCGACGTCTGCTCCGCGTGACGCTTCCGCCTGCCCGCGGAGCGGCCGGCCGCCGCTGCCACCTTTCTCATGTCGAGCCGCCGATTCGCGGCGGCAGAGGAGTCTTCACACCACGATGAACACCAAGCACACCGCTCCCGCACGCATGCGACGGATCGTCGGACGCGGCCTCGTGACCGCCACCGCCCTCGCGGCCGTCGCCGGCGCCGTCGCGCCGGGCGCCGTCGCCGACAGCCCGACCGGGACACAGGACGTCGCGGCCCGCGCGGCGGGCATCGGCACGACCGACGCACAGCGCGTCGAGGCGGCGGCCGCGGTCCGTCTCGACCCGACCGCCGAGGTGCTCCTGCTCAGCGACTACGACTTCATCCACGCCCTGTGGCAGAAGGCCAGCGACGCGGGCGAGAAGCTGGACTCGGTGCGCACCGCCGCCGAGCAGGCGATGGCCAGCACGGTCGCCGAGGACCATGTGCGGTTCATCGTGACCGGCGTCCACGAGGCGTACCGGCTCGACCAGCAGCGCGAGCGCGACAGGGCCGAGGCGGAGCGCGCGGCCCGGCTGGCCAAGTCCCAGGTTCTGCTCGCCATCGGCATTCCCAGCACGCCGGAGCTGCTGGCCCTCGGCGACGACAACTTCATCCGGGCCGTCGCCAGGCACGAGGCGTCCGGCCCCGAGGTGCGGGCCGCGGCGCTGAAGGCGCTGGTCGGCGAGCCGGCGGACTGGCGGGAGTTCATCGTCAACGGCGCCCGCGAGGCTCATAAGCGCGATGTGGCCAAGGAGTTGGAGGACCTGGAGGAGCAGAACCGCAAGGAGGCCGAGCGCCGCAAGGAGCTGGCCGCCCGCAAGAGCGCCGCGGCCCTGTTCCGCATCACGCCCTCCGAGGCCATGCTCGTGCTGAGCGACGACAACTTCATCCGCGAGCTCCTGCGCCAGTCCCCCGCCGACCTGCACGGCACCGAGCTGTACACCGAGGGGCAGCGCGCCACCCTCAGCTCCGACCCGGCCGCGTGGAAGGCGTACATCCACACCGGCGCCGACGCCGCGTACAAGCGCGACGACGAGAACCGCCGCAAGAAGGCCGCCGAGGCGAACCGCAAGCTGGCCCTGCAGATCCAGGCCGCCGCCGAGAACGGCGGAGTCAACCCCAACCTGGTCGCCGCGGCCAAGAAGGCGCTGGCCGGCAGCGACGACGCCGTCGCGCTCTTCCTCAAGGCGGAGACGCAGTACCGCCTCAAGCGCCAGTCGCTGAGGGTTCGGGACGGGGGCGAGTACGCGCGTCAGTCCAACGCGAACGGCGGGAACGTCGTCCTCAACGGCTCGCTCAGCACGAGCAGCGCGCTGAGCGACCGCGAGGACGCCACCTGGGTCGTCGTGCCCTCCCTGGCGAGCCAGCCCGGCTGCTACTCCTTCGAGTCCGCGCGCAAGCCCGGCTACTACCTCAAGAGCGGCAAGGCCGAGCAGAACGGGCTCCGCGTGCAGGTCGCCGCGGACGACCGGAGCACCACGTTCCGCAAGAGCGCCACGTGGTGCGTCGAGAAGCCCCGGGTGTTCCCCCAGCGCGGCGGTGTGTCCTTCACGCAGGCCGCCGGGACGAGCAAGAACTGGCTCTCCCCCACGACCGGAGAGGTCTTCGCCCGCTCCAGCTTCTTCTTCACCCTGCCCGGCGGCGCCGAGGGGGAGGGCAAGCCGGTCCGCATGGCGACCTGGAAGGTCACCGCACCGCTGGCGCCCTGACCTGCCGGCGCCGTCACCCCGGTCGCCGGTTGCGAGGGCCTTCTGTGCTCGGCAGGGACGTCGACGTCTCCGCCGACCGCAGGAGGCCCTCTCCCGTCGCCGGCACCGGGGGGGCGGGGCGCTTCAGGGCGGCCGGTACGAGACCTGCTGGACGTGCGGCGCAGCCAGCAGCGCGCCCGAGCCGTCAGCCGAGCGCCTCGATCAGTTCGCGCTCGCGCTCGGCGCTGAGGCCGGCACGCCTCGCGCGGTCCAGGCCCTGCTCGCGCTCCCACACCAGCGTGTCGGCCAGCAGCTCCGCCGGGGGCCGGTGGCGCAGCCCCGCGGAGCGTGCCGCGGACCCGTCGCGTGCGGACCATCCCTCCCAGCCCGGCGTGGCCACCCACATCGGGAGCGACTCGGGCCCCATGTACTCGGCCACGCCCTGCGCGAGAAGCCATCCCGAGTCGGCGGCGACCACCGGACCGGTGTGTCCGCCGGCAGCGCGGGACAGCTCCACCCACTCGGCGAACGGAACGACCGGACCGACGGCGTCGTACGTGCCGACGATCCCCCTCTCCGCGGAGTCGAGCAGCCACGCCGTGAGGTCCCGCACGTCGACCGCCTGCGTCGGCGTCGTCGGTGCGTCGGGGACCAGAAGCGGCCCCCTCGGGTCACGAGCGGCACGCGCCGCCCAGTACCCCGATCGTCCGCTGTGGTCCCCGGGGCCGCCGATCAAGCCCGCACGCGCGATCAGGAGGCGGTCGCCCACCGCGGCTGCCGACGCCTGCTCGCAGGCGACCTTGGCCTCGCCGTACAGCGCTTGGTCCGCCTCGTCTCGGTCGGTCGGGGCGAGGAGCGCCGCGGACTCGTCAGCGCCCAGCACGCCATGGGAGGCGTAGGCGCTGATGGAGGAGACATAGGCCCAGTGCCGGGCCTTGCCGCCCAGGGCGTCGAGCGCCTCGCGGACGAAGCCCGGCTGCCAGGACACCTCGACGACCGCGTCCCATTCGCGGTCGACCAGCGGGCCGTACACCGAGGGGTCCCGCCGGTCGCCGGCCAGCAGCGTCGACCCGGCCGCGACCTCTCCGCTCTCGCCGCGGGCGAGACACGTCACCCGATGGCCGCGCTCGATCGCCTGCCGCGACAACTCCCGGCCCGCCCATGCCGTTCCGCCCAGAATCAGGATCTCCATCCCGACACCCAACACCACTGCCGCCGAGCACCCCTTACGCATTCGCTGACAGCGGATCCACACCACCACGCACACCGGGGAGGCCCCACCTCGTCGGGTCGCGCGTCCCGAGGCACTGGACTTTCGGCAGTGTCGGGCGGGCGCCGAAGTCCGTACCGTCGCCTCCGTGGACAGCACAGCGATCAAAGGCGAGACGCGCGGCGACGCGGAGCGCACCGTCGATCCGGGGAGCCTGCCGGCCGCGGCTGCAGCCGTGTTCGGCGGGCTGAGCATGGTGAGTCTGTGGTGGGCTGTGCCGACCGCGGTCGTCGCGTTTCTGGCAGGGCGGCGGCCCGGGCGGACGGCGCCGACGGTGCTCGCTCTGGTCGCGATGCTCGCAGCCGGCGTGGTGGCGGTGTCCGTCGTACCCGCCTGGCTTCCGCTGGGGACGCGGTTCGTCGCCGTGGTGGTCCTCGCCGCGATGCTGCCCTGGTTCACCGGCCGGTTCTGGCGTCAGTACCAGGAGCTCGTCCGGGCAGGCTGGGCGCGTGCCGAGCAACTGCGCCGGGAGCAGCGGCTGGTCGCCGACCAGGCCCGGATGCGCGAGCGGGCGCGTATCGCGCAGGACATGCATGACGCACTCGGCCACGACCTCAGTCTGATCGCCCTGTCGGCTGGCGTCCTGCAACTCGCGCCGGGCCTCGACGAACGCCATCGCACGGCCGCGGGCGACATCAGGGCCAGGACGGCGGCCGCGGTGGAGCGGCTCGCGGAGGTGATCGGCGTGCTCGGCGAGGAGGCCGACGACGCGTCGGCGCGCCCCGACACCGCGAGTCTCGCGGATCTGATCGCCGAGGCCTCCGCGTCCGGGCTCGTGATCGAGTCGTACGTCGACGGAGCGTCGGACGGTGCGCCCGCGGTGGTCGAGCGGGCCGCCTACCGCGTCGTACAGGAGGCTCTGACGAACGTCGCCAAGCACGCGCCCGGCGCGACGGCGACCGTCCATGTGACGCATACGGACGCGGAGACCGAGGTGAGAGTGGAGAACGGCCCGCCGCCGTCCGCGCACGGTCCGCGGCCCCACAGTGGAGGGCGCGGACTCATCGGCCTGGCGGAACGCGTGCGGCTGGCCGGCGGCGCCTTCGACCACGGCCCGTGCGGCGAGGGCTACACCGTCGTCGCACGGATGCCGCACACACCCCCCTCCCAGCCGCCGCCCACCGCGTCCGCGTCCTCCGTGTCCGGCCGCGAACTCCCTCAGGAACACCGCCGCGCCCGGCCCCGCGTCACACGGTCCCTCGTGACCGCGGTCATGGCGCCCCTGGTGGCGGGGGCAGTGCTGAGCGGAGCGCTCATGGGGTGGGAGACGGTGTCCGCGTCGCAGTCCGTCCTGGAACCGGGCGACTACGCCCGCCTGCGCATCGGGCAGGACCGTTCCGCGGTGGAGCCTCTCCTGCCGGACCGGCAGACGAGCCGGCGACCGCACTCGGCCGAACCGGCAGGAGACGACCTGGCGTGCGAGTACTACGCGATGACCGCCGACCGGTTCGACGACCGGTCCGGAGACGCCTACCGGCTCTGCTTCCGGAACGGCACACTGGTGTCCCTGGACGCCCTCACCCCGTGAGCACCCTGTCCGCAGGCTCGACCTGCGGGCCGAAGACGTTGCTGCCCGCAGGGCAGTTCGCCCCCGAGGGACCGTGGGTAGGGTGAGGGGATGATCGAGATTCGTCGCGCCGGCCCGGACGACGGGGACGCACTCGGAGAGATCCACGCCGCCGCCTGGGAGGCGGCCTACGCCCCCTTCTTCAAGCCGGAGTTCGCCGCCCGTGCCGTCCAGAGCAGGCGTACCCGATGGCACCAGCGGATCGCCGAAGGAACAGCGACCAACCTGCTCGCCGTCGTCGACGGCCGACCGCTGGCACTGTCCGCCTACGCCCCCTCCCCGACCCGGCCGGGTCTCGCGGAGATCTACAGCTTCTACGCCCATCCCGACGGCTGGGGCAGCGGCGTCGCCGCCGCCCTGATGACCGAGACGCTGCTCCGCCTCCGCGACGACGGATTCACCCGGGTCCACCTGTGGACGCTGCGCGACACCCCGCAGTCCCGTCGCTTCTACGCCAAGTGCGGCTTCACAGAGACCGGCGCCACACGCACCCACGACTTCGGCGACGGCAACCCCCTTGGTCAAGTCGAGTACGAACGAGGCTGAGACGATGCACACCACCCCGCACGACTGGATCACGACGCCCGTCACCATGGACCTCCTGCGCGGCGCCCTCGACCTGGAGCGCACCGCGCACGGGGTGCTGCCCCACCGGCTGACCGCCCGGGCCCGGGCTCAGAACACCGACGCGGCGCTCGCCATGGCGGCGTCCCAACCCTCTGGCGTACGGCTTGTCTTCCGCACCGCGGCCACCGCGATCGAGCTGGACACGCTGGCGACCAAGCGGGTCTACGTGGGCGCTCCGCCCCGCCCGGACGGGGTGTACGACCTGCTCGTCGACGGACGTCTGGCGGGTCAGGCCAGCGTGGCCGGAGGCAATACCCTGACCATCGACATGGCCACCGGGACGGCCGCACACCAGCCCGGACCGGTCGGCAGCCTCCGGTTCACGGGTCTGGCCGACGGCGTCAAGGACGTCGAGATCTGGCTGCCGCACAACGAGACCACCGAGATCGTCGCCCTGCGCACCGACGCCCCCGTCGAGCCCGCACCCGACCGGGGCCGCAAGGTGTGGCTGCACCACGGCAGTTCGATCAGTCACGGCTCCGACGCGGCGAGCCCCACCACCACCTGGCCCGCGCTCGCGGCCTCCCTCGGCGGTGTGGAACTGATCAACCTGGGCCTGGGGGGCAACGCCCTGCTCGACCCGTTCACCGCCCGCGCCCTGCGGGACACCCCGGCCGACCTCATCAGCATCAAGATCGGCATCAACCTCGTCAACACCGACCTGATGCGCCTGCGCGCCTTCGGCCCCGCCGTCCATGGGTTCCTCGACACCATCCGCGAAGGCCGGCCCACCACACCGCTGTTGGTCGTCTCGCCGATCCTGTGCCCCATCCACGAGGACACCCCCGGCCCCACCGCCACGGACGTGACCGCTCTCGGCGCCGGGCAGCTGCGCTTCCTCGCCGCGGGCGATCCAGCGGAGCGCGCGAGCGGGAAGCTGACCCTGGGCGTCGTCCGGGACGCACTGGCCAAGATCGTGGAGCAGCGGGCGGCCGAGGACCCGAACCTGCACTACCTCGACGGCCGTGACCTCTACGGCCAGGCCGACTCCGCCGAGCTGCCGCTGCCCGACCAGCTCCACCCGGACGCCGCCGCACACCGCCGCATCGGCGAGCGCTTCGCCGAGCTGGCCTTCGCCGTCGACGGCCCCTTCACGGACCGCAGCGCCTGAGGCGGGGCGCTGTCGCGCCACCCGTCTTCGGCGAGACGCAACGGCAGCGGCGGGCGTGGGTCGATCGCTCGCGCGGTCGCCTATTCGCCGCCGCCGTCATTGCCGCTCACGCTCCGCCGTCGGCTCTTGCCGGAGCGGCGCAGCAGCTCGCCCGCGCCGAGCGTCGCGGTCGCCACGACGCGGACCCAGCGGGGCCCGCCGCGCTCTGCCCACACCACGCACACGCACCCGCCGACGGCGAGCGCCAAGGCGCCAAACAGCACTAGTACGGCCATGTTCCCACCCCTGTGTCTCTTCGTACGGTCCTGGTGATCGTCTCAGGCCAGGAAAGGAGTCGATCCCACAGGGTGTGGCGAGGAGGGCTTCAACAGCTGGACTGGCCTGCCGTCGCAGCCGCGTCACCGTGCCAGCGCCCCAGCTCCCAGGCAAGGACCAGCCATCCGCCGAGCCCTCCTCGCAGGGAAGCATTGCACAGTGCAAAGAAGACTTCCAGAGCCAGGGAGCCCGGCAGTCCGCTTCCCTGCGCGGACTCGAAGGCGTGGACAGGCGTGAGCAGTCGTACGCATGACGATCCGCCGGGCGCCGTCGCGTTGCTCCACACCCAGGCGGGCTACTTCGGCGTGACGTCCGCCTCGACTTCCTTGAGCGTCGCGGGGTCGACCAGGCCGGTGTCCTCCAGGACCTCCATGTGGTCGAGCACGGTCTGGTTGGCCTGGCGGGCGTGCCGGCGGATCAGGTCGTTCTGGGTCGCGGCCCGCACCTCAGCGATGGTGGCGAAGATCTTGCCGTGCGAGGCGCGCAGCACATTGGCGAAGAGGCGGTCGAACTCGGCCCCTTGAGCCGCTTCGAGCTGCCTGACCCACTCCTGCTGCTCGGGCGTCGCCTCGTTCGGCAGCTCGACGCCGAGGATCTTGGCGTCCTCGCGGACCAGCTGATCGAGCTTGCTGTGACCGTCGAGCAGATGGAGTCCCGCACGCCGGACGGCGTCGCTGGACGCGTTCGTCTGGGCGATCCGGCCGGCCGGGATCTCCCACAGACCTGCCTGCCGTACCTTCACCAGGAAGGTGCGGTCCACCTGTGTCACGGTCAGAGCGTCGGCGGAGCCGCTCTGGCCGGCCGCTCCCGAGGCGTCGTAGTGCCCGGCGTTGTGCTGGGGCGTCCCCGAGGCGAGCTGGTCGGCCGAGGCCTCCCCGCCGGTACTCCGAATCGCTATCAGCACGGCGGCGACGACCGCGCACGCGGTGGCGACGATCGCGATCGTCCTCATGGAAACGCTGGGCCGTTCTGCGCGTCGGTTCGGACGCATGATGCCTCCCGGTTGGGCATGTGGAGCGCTGGCTTCTCATCTCGTCGGGAACGGGGATCTCATGCGGCTGGCACGGCGCGCGACTACAGATACGGACGGGACTCCCGGGATGTTCACGCCGCGGGCGAGTCCTCGCAGACGAAGGGGGCGGCGACGACGAGCCGGGAGGGCAGGGTAGAAAAGGGGTATGAACGACAGAGGGCACTCTCCGCGCGCCGTTGACGACGTCGACGCGGTCACCCGCGCGGTGCTGACCGCGTCCCGGCTCCTGGTCGCGGTCACCGCCCGCTCCCTGGCCGCCGTCGAGGACCGGGTGACCCTGGCCCAGCTCCGGCTGCTCGTGGTGCTGTCGACCCACGGCTCGGCCAAACTCGTCGTGCTCGCCGACCGGCTGGGCGTCAATCCCTCGACGGCCATGCGCATGATCGACCGACTGATCGCGGCGGGCCTGGCGGACCGGCAGACCAACCCGGACAACCGGCGGGAGACCGTACTGCGGCTCACGGACGAGGGGCGTGCCCTCGTCGAGGACGTCACCGAGCGGCGCCGGCAGGAGATCGCGGCGATCGTGGAACGCATCGCACCCGAGCAGCGCTCCGCGCTGGTCGACGCGCTGACGGCGTTCACCGAGGCGGGCGGAGAGCCGGCTGTGACGGAAGGGGACGGCGGCCTCCACCCACTGGGCTGGGCGGACGTGCCTCCCTTGCAGCAGAGCAGCTAGCCGCCAGCAGCCGAGCGGGGCCAAGAGCCCGCGCATCCGCACGCAGAAGTGTGCGCCGGGCAGGTCAGCCG
>NZ_JBFAYB010000077.1:37996-45412 GCF_040681075.1 Streptomyces sp. NPDC051907
GGGGGGGGGGGCGGGCCGGCCCTGGCCGCAGCCCAGCAAGCGGCCGGCCGCCGCGGGGGCCCAAGCCCCCGCCCACCCCCCCGCAGCCGGGGGCCCGGGGCAGGTCAGCCTGCCCGGCGCACACGGTTCACACGGTTCGAGACGTCCGCTGTCGACGGGCGGACGGCCCGGTCACCCTTTCAGTGTCAGCGGCGGCGGTTCCAGGACTCGACGTCGACGACGTTGCCGCGGTCGTCGCGCAGGGTCGCCTTGTCGGAGCGGTTGCCCCAGATGTAGTCGTCGCGGTCCTGGTAGAGGTCGGTGCGGGTGTCGCGGCCCTCCCCGGTGTGGATGCGGACGGAGGAGTGGCCGCGGAGGCGGAAGTCGTCGAAGCGGTAGCGGTTGCCGTCGCGGTCGCGCAGCGTCCAGCCGTCCAGGTTCACCGAGCGACGGCCGTTGTTGGTGATCTCGACCCACTCGGCGTTCAGCGACCTGTTGGATCCGTTGTCACGGCCAGGGCTGTTGGCCTGCACGTCGCTGATCTCGACGCGCGAGTCCTGGCGGTGGCGGCGGTCGCCGTCGTGGGCGGACGCCGGCAGGGCGACGACCGTGACGACGGCGCCGGCGGCGAGGACGGTCGCCGCGATGCGGCGGGCGGTCGAAGAAGCAGACATAGGTGATGTCCCCTCAAGAACAGTGCCCCGCCCGCCGATACATCGGCGAGAGGCGGCAGTGCGGGTTCCCGGCCCGTGCTGGGCCGAGGACCACACTCTGAACCGCCCGCCGCGCTCGCCGGCAGGTCAAACGGACCGTGTTACGAATTACGGACATTTCCGTAACTGTCAGATGTATCAATCATGAATAGGGATACGGCGCGACCCTGACATTCACTGACCGCTACACCTATCCGTTCAATCATCAACAGTAAGCCCTTGCAAACTCCGACATACCACCCCATACGCTGACCTTGTAGGCCCGCTCTGCGCCGCCGAACTCCGTAACAACAGTTCTGCACGTTTCTTCACACACCAGCCCTTACATCGCAAACGCGTACGACACATCCCCTCCCGGTTTGTCGGCAATCACCCCCGGCGATCACCTCGGCGGTCACCCGGAAAAGCCGAGCGGCAGCCGGTGGTTGACGCTCCACGGGCTGCCGCTGGAAAAGCTGAGGGCCAAGTGACCTAAGTGGCCAGGGTGGTCAGAGTGGTCAGAGTGGTCAGAGTGGTCAGGGGGTCGGCTCGGGCCAGGGGACGTCGGTCTCGACGGGCGCGGCGTAGTCGACGCCGGGCACGGCGAAGCCGTACAGGCGGCGCACTTCGTCGTGGAACCAGCTCAGGGCGGCATGCTCGCCGATGGTGTCGGTGGTGGCCTTCTTCCACCGGTCGGCCACCTCGGCCTGCACGGAGTCGGCAAGCTCCCAGGTGTCCAAACGCACCCGGCTCTCGTCGTCGACGGTGAGCTGACGGGCTCCGGTGAGCTGGTCCCACAGGTCGGCGAGCTGCACGATCGGCGGGACCAGCGCGTCGCCGAGGACGCCGCGCAGCAGGCCGACGTAGAGGGCGATGCCGGGGACGGCGGTGGAGGACTGAGTGACGGCCGCGCCGTTGACGGAGGTCACCGCCCGTCCGCCGACCTGCTTGGCCAGACGCTCGTCGAGGGTGCGGGCGGTGACCTCCAAGTGGGCCTTCGCGGCGCCGATGGTGCCCTGGCGGTAGATCGCGGCGGTGAGCGGCGAGCCGATGTAGGAGAGGGCGGCGGTGGTGAAGCCGTCGGCGAGCTGGCCGCGGTCGGCGAGGTGGTCGATCCAGCGTTCCCAGTCCGCTCCGCCCATCACGGCCACGGTCTGCTCGATGTCGTCGCCGTCGGCCGGAGCGGTCTCCAACTCCGCCACCTCCGGGGCGCCCTGGCCGTCGAAGACGAGGGTCTTGGTCCGGTGGGGCTGCCCGATCGGCTTGAGCACGGAGGCGTAGACGACGCCGGTGTCCGGGTCGGTGCGCCGCGGCGCGGCCACCGAGTAGAGGAGGTAGTCCAGCCGGCCGCCGAACCGCTCCGCGAGCAGCTCGGAGACCTGCTCCTTCATGGCGTCGCCGAAGGCGTCGCCGTTGAGGAAGAGCATGTCCCGGCCGTGCTTGCGGGCGAGTTCGGCGGTGGCGGCGGTCCGGTACCAGCCGGCTGTGGCGGTGCGCCGCTCGGTGGGCGCCTTCTCGAAGCACACCGCGATCCCGCGGATCCCCACACGGGCGAGCCCGGCGATCGCGGCGGCGAGTCCGTACCCGGCGGAGGAGCCGATCACGAGGGCGACCGGCCCGTCGCCCTCCGGGGCGGACGGCGGGGCCGGCACGGCGCTCCACATGTCCTGGACGACGCGTTCGCAGCCGGCGGGGTGGGAGTCGAGGAAGAGGAATCCACGGCTTCGTGGGTTGATGACGCGTTCGCTCATGGAGCCGTTCCTTGGGTCGTCGCGGACGAGGTCGCGGACACCACGAGTCGGGGCGCCGCACTCTGCGAGTCTCCGGCGAGGCGGCTACGCACTGCGACTGCGACCGGCACAGAGTTGGCGATCAAGGCTTGGAGGGTTTCCACCAGTACCAGCGGAAACAGGCGGACCACGCCTCTACGACTCCCTCGCACACCCTGTGCGGACAGTGACTCAAATGACAGAGACTCAGAAGGCGGAGCCTCAGAGGGCGGAGGCTCAGAGGGCGGAGGCTCAGAGGGCGGAGGCTCAAGAGCCAGCGGCTCAGGGGGCGGAGGCTCAAGAGCCAGCGGCTCAGGGGGCGGAGGAGTCAGGCCCCTGCGGGGAGACCGGCCGCTCGAAGAAGGTCTCCAGCACGATCGTGGCCTGCGTCCCGCTGACCCCGTCGATCGCGTAGATCCGGCGCAGCACGTCCTGGAGGTGCTCGGTGGTCGCGGTCCGCACCTTCACCAGAACCGACGCGCTGCCGGCGATGACGTGCGCCTCCACGATCTCGGGGAGGGCGGCGAAGTCCTTGGCCGAATCGCCCATCCAGGAGACCGAGTCGACCATCACATAGGCCAGGACAGCGCTCCCCACCGCCGCCGGGTCCACCTCCACGGTGGTGCGCCGGATCGCGCCGCGCTCCCGCAGCTTCCGCACGCGTTCATGAGCCGCCCCGGCGGAGAGGCCCACGGCCTGGCCCAGCGCGGCGTAGGACTGGGCGGCGTCCTGCTGGAGATGCGCCAGCAGGGCACGATCGATGTGATCCACGACTCTCCCTTCGGCATGTCCTTGCAGTGACAATATCTCATCCTACAATCTGCTCATCAAGCCGAATCAGGTTCGGAATGTGTCTGGATGGGAAGGACGCACATGACCAGCGAGCGCCCCGCGCTGTACGAGATGCTCGACGACCGGTTCCGCACCGGCCGGTGCATGAACGGCGACGACCGCCTGGAAGTCCTGTACACCGGCTGCCGCTGGGCCGAGGGACCGGTCTATCTGCCCGCCTGGCGGCAGGTGATCTGGAGCGACATCCCCAACGACCGGATGCTGCGCTGGGACGAGGAGACCGGCGCCGTCGGCGTCTTCCGCCGCTCCGCCGGGCACACCAACGGCAACACCCTCGACCGCGAGGGCCGTCTGATCACCTGTGAGCAGGGCAACCGCCGGGTGACCCGCACCGAGCACGACGGCACGGTCACGGTGCTCGCCGACCGCTGGCAGGGCAGGCGTCTGAACAGTCCGAACGACTCGACGGTGAAGTCCGACGGCTCGATCTGGTTCTCCGACCCGGACTTCGGCATCACCAGCGACTACGAGGGCTATTGCGCGGAGAGCGAGATCGGCTCCAACAACGTCTACCGGATCGACCCCGACGACGGCTCGGTGACCCTGGCCGCGGACGGCCTCGGCGCTCCCAACGGCCTGGTCTTCTCGGCCGACGAGCGGCAGCTGTTCGTCTCCGACACCCGGGCGGGCTACATCCGGGTCTTCGACGTACGCGAGGACGGCACACTGTCGGACGGCGAGATCTTCGCCGACGCCAGTGCCCGTGAGGGCGCCCGCTTCGACAACCTCCGCTTCGACGACGCCGGTCGGCTCTGGGCCGCCGCGATCGACGACGGAGTGCACTGCTACGACCCGGACGGCACGCTGATCGGGCGGCTCGACGTCCCCGAGAGGGTGTCCAACATCTCCTTCGGCGGCGCCAAGCGCAACCGTCTCTTCATCACCGCGGAGACCAGCCTCTACTCGCTGGTCATGGGCGTCACCGGCACACACCCCACCGGTCCGGGACGCAGGCCTTGGATGAGTTCGGAGTCCCGGTGAACTTCTGGTCGATCTATCAGCACGGCTTCGCTCGGGTCGCCGCGTGCACCGGCCATGCCGCCGTCGCCGATCCGCCCGCCAACGCGGAGGCGGTGCTGCGGCAGGGGCGCCGATGCGCGCAGGAAGGGGTCGCCGTCGCGGTCTTCCCGGAACTCTGTCTGACCGGCTACTCGATCGAGGACCTGCTGCTCCAGGACACGGTGCTCGACGAGGTCGAGGAGGCGCTGGAGGCCGTGGTGGCCGGGTCGGCGGAGCTGATGGCAGTGCTCGTCGTCGGCGCCCCGCTGCGCCATCGCCACCGGATCTACAACTGCGCGGTGCTGGTGCACCGCGGCCGGATCCTCGGCGTCGCGCCCAAGTCCTATGTGCCGAACTACCGGGAGCTCTACGAGCGGCGGCAGATCGCCGCGGGCGACGACGAGCGCGGCGGGACGATCAGGGTCGGCGGCGCGAGGGTGCCGTTCGGGGTCGATCTGCTCTTCGACGCGGAGGACGTCCCCGGTCTGGTGCTGCACGCGGAGATCTGCGAGGACATGTGGGTCCCGGTGCCCCCGAGCGCGGAGGCGGCGCTGGCCGGCGCGACCGTGCTCGTCAATCTCTCGGGCAGCCCGATCACGGTCGGCCGGGCCGAGGACCGGCGGCTGCTGTGCCGCTCGGCGTCCGCGCGCTGCCTCGCGGCGTACGTGTACGCCGCGGCCGGGCTGGGCGAGTCGAGCACCGACCTGTCCTGGGACGGCCAGACCATGATCTACGAGAACGGCGTCCTGCTGGCCGAGACCGACCGGTTCCCGCTCGACGACCAGTACGCGGTGGCCGACGTGGACCTCGACCTGCTGCGGCAGGAGCGGCAGCGGATGGGCACCTTCGACGACAACCGCCGTGCGCACGCCGCGCGTACGGACGGCTTCCGGCACATCGCCTTCCGGCTCGACCCGCCGACGACGGACCTCGGGCTCAAGCGCCGGGTCGAGCGGTTCCCGTTCGTGCCGGCCGACGCCGACCGCCTCGCCCAGGACTGCTTCGAGGCGTACAACATCCAGGTCTCGGCGCTGCAGCAGCGGCTCGCGGCGATCGGCGGACCGAAGGTCGTCATCGGGGTGTCCGGCGGCCTCGACTCCACGCACGCGCTGATCGTCGCCGCCCGGGCGATGGATCGCGTCGGCCGGCCGCGCAGCGACATCCTGGCCTTCACCCTGCCCGGCTTCGCCACCAGCGACCACACCAAGGGCAACGCCCACCGGCTGATGAACTCGCTCGGCGTCACCGCGGCCGAGCTCGACATCACCCCGACCGCACGGCTCATGCTCAAGGAGCTCGGCCACCCGTTCTCCTCCGGCGAGCCGGTGTACGACATCACCTTCGAGAACGTGCAGGCGGGGCTGCGCACCGACTACCTGTTCCGGCTGGCCAACCAGCGCGGGGGCATCGTGCTCGGCACCGGCGACCTGTCCGAGCTGGCGCTCGGCTGGTGCACCTACGGCGTCGGCGACCAGATGAGCCACTACAACGTCAACTCCGGCGTGCCGAAGACGCTCGTCCAGCATCTGATCCGCTGGGTCATCAGCAGCGAGCAGTTCGACGCGGAGGCCGGCCAGACGCTGGCCGCGATCCTCGACACGGAGATCAGCCCGGAGCTCGTGCCGGGAGAGGAACTGCAGCTGACGGAGGCGAAGATCGGCCCGTACGCGCTGCACGACTTCACGCTCTTCTACGTGCTGCGCCACGGCTTCCGGCCGTCGAAGATCGCCTTCCTGGCCTGGCACGCCTGGAGCGACCGAGCCGCCGGCGCCTGGCCGCCCAACTTCCCCGAGGCGAAGAGGGCGGCCTACGACCTGCCGGAGATCTGGCACTGGCTGGAGGTCTTCTGCCGTCGCTTCTTCGGGTTCGCGCAGTTCAAGCGGTCGGCCATGCCGAACGGCCCGAAGGTCTCGGCCGGCGGCGCCCTCTCGCCGCGCGGCGACTGGCGCGCTCCGTCCGACAGCACGGCGCGGGCGTGGCTGCGGGACCTGGCCCGCTGGGGCACTCCGGACGCCGGACGGTAGTCGCGGGGTCGGCGGCGATCTGCGCGGCGTGCTGCCGCCAGGGTGCTCGCGCAGGTCGATCTCCTCACCGGCGAGCGGTCGCCGTTCCGTCGCGTCCGCGCGGGCGCGGGCGCGGGCCGCGGCAATCCGATCGGGCTGGTCGCGGGCGCCCCGTGACCAGCCTTCTGGCATCCCGCCATGCGAGTGGGATAGCCGGCTGCGGTGCGGACGTTCCGCAGGGCCTCGTGGCTCGGCTGCCTATCGTGAGTCCGCTGGCCGAAGGTCGGCTCGATCGCCGCTCTCCGTGCCGCAGTACCGAGCGTAAGGACAACAGTGTCGTCCCTCTCCACTGCCGAGACTGTCGTCCGAGTCTGCCTGTTCGTGTTCGCCGCCATCGCTCTGACGGGTGGGGCGCTGCAGATGTACCTCGGCCAGCCGCACACCGCGCCGAGGCTCGACAACGTCCACCGCTTCATGGCGGGGGTGTACTTCGGCATGGGGCTCATCTGCCTGTGGGCCGGTCTCAACGTCCGCGAGCAGGGCGCCCTGGTGGACCTCTTGGCGTTGGGCGTGTTCCTCTCGGGCATCGGCAGGCTGGTGTCGATCCGCAGAGTGGGCCTGCCCGAGCCGACCGCGCTGTGGCTCGGGTATCTGTTCCCCGAACTGGTGCTGCCCTTCGTCGTGCTCATCGCCCACCACCTCGACTGAGCCGGCTGCTCCTCCTGCCCCCCTGGGGGCGGCCGGAACCCGCCGTGCGCAGGGTGACGGGCCGTGGCCGTCGACGTGCACGAGGCCGTCGTCGCCGCCGTGGAGGCGGGCGGCTGGGGCGACTGCGGGGCATGGGCCTTCATGCTGGACGAGGCGCTCGCACCCGACGATGTGCCCGCTCTGCTGCCGACCCTGCCCATGCCCTGCGTCGACGTCGGCCCCTCAGGTCGCTTCGAGATCGCCGTCCGGCCAGCGAGGCCGACGGCAGGCCGGGCAGGGACGCCTGGGCTCGTCTGCCGGTCGACTCGGGCGCGGCGAGTGGCCCCACGCCGCGACCCGGGCCCCCACCGGCCCCGGCGCCCCGGCGGGGACGCGGGCGGCCATGGCAGATCGACCCGCTGAAACGACATCGCC